>NZ_DBHD01000007.1:0-7306 GCF_002296025.1 Microbacterium sp. UBA837 | reverse complement strand
CGATGTCTGTCATGCGGGTCCTCCGAGGCTCAGCTCTTGATGTAGGGCTTGCCCGCGGCGGCAGGTCCCCTGACCTGACCGGCGAAACCGGCCACGGCGATGATGGTCACCAAATAGGGCAGCATGAGCATGAACTCCCCCGGGATCGGGGTCTTGAGCACCGTCAGCAAGTTTTGGAGGTTGGTCGTGAACCCGAACAGCAGCGCCGCGAGCGTCGCCCGTACCGGGTCCCAGCGTCCGAAGATGACCGCCGCCAGGGCGATGAAGCCCAGGCCCGCGGTCATCTCTTTGCCGAACTGCGGCACCGAGACGAGAGTGAAGTAGGCGCCCCCGATTCCCGCGATGGCCCCCGCGAGCAGGACGTTCCAGAACCGGGTCGGATTCACACGGATGCCGACAGTGTCGGCCGCCTGCGGATGCTCACCGACAGCTCGCAGCCGCAACCCCCAGCGCGTCCGATACAGCCCCCAGGCCACGACAGCGACCGCGACGTACATCAGGTACACGATGAGCGTCTGGTTGAACAGGACCGGCCCGAGGAGCGGGATGTCGCTGAGAAGGGGAATCGCGATCGGCGCGAACCGCTCAGGGCTGTTGAGCAGGTCCTCGTTCGGCACGAGCAGCGCACCGAACAGGAATCCCGTGACTCCCGTGACGAGCACATTGAGCACGACACCGACGATGACTTGCTCGACGAGGTACTTGATGGCGAAGGCTGCCAGGACGAAGGCGACCATCGCCCCGCCGAGCATCGCGCCGACAAGGCCTACGAGCGGACTGCCGGTGAGGCTTGACAGCACGGCAGCCGAGAACGCCCCAAGTAGCAGCTGGCCCTCGATGGCCACGTTGACGACGCCCGCGCGCTCTCCGATGACACCGCCGAGCGCGCCGAACACGAGCGGCACCGAGAGCGAGATGGCCCCCACCAGGAGGCTCGTGAGCGGCACGAGCCCGTCGGCTCCGGCCCAAACAAGAAAGGCGGTGATCGCGAGCACGCCGAAGGGGATCGTGAGCCACAGCGGGACGGTCCGGTACGCCCAGGATCGCAGCGCGGCCAGCGCCGTCAGCACGACCATCACCGCGACGAGGATCCAGCTCGTCACCGCGGTGGGCACCTCGACGCGCGCCGACGATGCGCCGCCGAAGTCGAACGTGGTCACGCCGTCACGGGGAAGAGCGAGCAACAGGAGTGCCAGCATCGCCGCCGCGATGGCCAGGACGATCGGCACCTTGAGATGACGTTCGCGGACTGTCATGAGCGCGTCCGGGCTCTTCGGCAGCGTCGCGCTCATGCCGTCACCGCCTTCTTCGCGGACTTGGCTCTGGCTGCGGCGGCCTTCTCCTCCTGCGTCTTCGGGAGGAAGAAGATCGCGCGCAGCAGCGGGGGCGCGGCGATGAACAGCACGATCAGGGACTGGACGACGAGGACGATGTCCACGGGGATGCCTTGCGCCTGCATCGAGAAGGATCCTGCCTTCAGGGCGCCGAACAGGATACCTGCGGCGAAGGTGCCCCAGGCCCGGCTGCGACCCAGCAGTGCGACGGTGATGGCGTCGAAGCCGATGCCAGCATCGATGTTCGCGGTGAACCCGTTCGTGACGGCGCCCTGGATCTGGTTCATGGCAGCCAAACCCGCGAGGCCGCCCGCGAAGAGCATTGCGTAGACATAGATGCGTTGCACGCTGATGCCCGCAGCCCGGGCCGCGTGGGGGTTCTCTCCCACGGCCCGCATCCGGAGCCCGAGCGCCGAGCGCTCTACGAGCCACCAGACGAACACGGTCGCTGCGATGACGATGACAAAACCCCAGTCCAGAAGTGGGAACCCTTCACCGAACAGGGTCGGGAACTGCGCGGCCTCCGGAGTCGCCGCCGAGATCGGCTGGTTGGTTCCCGGTCGCTGCAGCAGTCCCGGGGTGCGGATCATCCACAACAGGAGGTAATACGCCACGTAGTTGAACATGATCGTGAGGATGACTTCGTGCGCGCCGGTACGCGCCTTGATGAGTCCCACGATCCCGCCCCAGATCGCACCGCCGAGGATGCCGGCCATCAGCGTCACCGGCAGCTGCAGCCACATTGGCAGGCCCAGGTTGTAGGTGAACAGTGCGGCGAAGATCACGCCGACGAGCATCTGGCCGCGGGCACCGATGTTGAACAGACCGACTCGGAACGCGAGCGCGACACCGAGTCCCGCGGCGATCAGCGGGGCGGCGGTGCCCAGCGAGTTCGTCAGTGGCCGAATCTGGGTCGCGAAATCATCAGCGCGGTAGTTGAACACGGCGCCGCGCAGAAGCGCGTCGTATCCGCCCACCACTGCGTTCCACACGGCGACGACAGTGTCGCCGGGACGGGCGAAGAAGTAGGCGGATGCCGCCTGCACGTCTTCGTTGGTGAAGGCGATCAGCACTCCCCCGACGATCATCGACAGCACGATCGCGAGGATGGTCATGACGGCGTTGCCGCGAAGCAGGTCGGTCAGGAACGCGTTCACGCGCGGCGGCGCGGGCTGCGGGTCCACGAGGGGCCCCGTAAGGTGCGGGAGCTGCTCGGGAGGCAGACCCTTCGTGGAATCCTCGGCACCCGGTGTGGCACCACTCATGCTGCTGTCCCTTCGGAATCGGCGACCCCGGCCATGAGCAGACCGAGCCGGCTTCGGGGGGTATCGGCGGAAACGATGGCCATCAGCTTGCCTCGGTACATGACGGCGATGCGGTCGGCGAGCGCGACGACCTCGTCGAGCTCGGTCGACACGACCACGACGGGGACACCACTGTCGCGGGTCTCGATGACCCGTTTGTGGATGAACTCGATCGACCCGACGTCGACGCCGCGCGTGGGTTGCGCCGCGATGAGCAGACGCAGCGGCCTGCTCAACTCGCGGGCGATCACCACCTTCTGCTGGTTCCCGCCCGACAGCGTACGCGCGGGCGCTTCGGCTCCCTGCGTACGGATGTCGTACTCGTGGATGCGATCGCGGGCGAAGCGGTCGCGCTCCGCCGCCCGGACCGTTCCAAACCGAACGAACTCGGGATCGGAGGTGCGGTCCAGGATGAGGTTCTCTGCAACCGAGAACGGCCCGACGAGGCCGTCCACCGTGCGGTCTTCGGGCACGAAACCGACGCCGGCATCGAGGATGGCGTGAACGCTCTTGCCCGTCAGCTCGACACTGTCGAGCCGAATCGACCCCTCGACGCGCGCGGCGAGTCCCATGATCGCCTCGACGAGCTCGGTCTGCCCGTTGCCCTGCACTCCGGCGATGGCGAGGACTTCCCCGGGGTGCACGTCGAACGACACGTCGTCGACGACGATGGCGCCGTGCGACGTGATCACGCGAAGGTCCCGGACCGCCAGTCCCCCCTCACCCGGCCGGGCCGGCGCCTTGTGCACCGTGAGCTCGACGGCCCGGCCCACCATCATCGATGCGAGTTCCTCGTTGGTCGCGGTGGGTTCCGCTTCGCCGACGACACGACCAAGCCGGATGACGGTAATGGCGTCGGCCACCTCGCGCACCTCACGCAGCTTGTGCGTGATGAAAACGATTGCGGTGCCCTCGTCCCGCAGCTGACGCATGATGGCCATCAGCTCGTCGGTCTCTTGGGGGGTAAGCACTGCCGTCGGCTCGTCGAAGACGAGAACCTGGGCGTCTCGCGAGAGAGCCTTGATGATCTCGACGCGCTGCTGCACTCCCACCGGCAAATCGCCGACGACGGCATCCGGATCGATGTCGAAGCCGAACCTCTCGGCAACCGCGCGCACGTGGTCGCGCGCCCTCGACAGGTCGAGCATCCCGCCGAACGTGGTTTCTTCGTGGCCGAGCATCACGTTCTCGGCGACGGTGAAGACGGGGACGAGCATGAAATGCTGGTGCACCATGCCGATTCCCGCCGCCATGGCATCGCCCGGACCGCGGAACCGCCGCGGGGCGCCATCGAGCAGGATCTCGCCCTCGTCGGCCTGATAGAGCCCGTAGAGGACGTTCATCAGGGTCGACTTACCGGCGCCGTTCTCGCCCAAAAGCGCATGGATCTGTCCCGGCTCAACGACGAGGTCGATGCGGTCATTGGCGACGAGGCTTCCGAACCGTTTGGTGATTCCTCGGAGCTCAAGCTTCATATCTGCACCCTACTCAGCCGACGCGGTGCGCGAGAGCAGCGCGCCCGGAAATGGGTTCGGGGCGAACAGCGCCTCAGCGCTGCTCGCCCCGAACGGGGAACTCAGTGGTGCGAACTCACGGGGAGTTGGGCGAGTCGACGACGATGTCGCCAGAGATGATCTGCTCCTGCAAGGCAGCCAACTCGTCAAGCAGGCCTGCGGGCAGCTGCGATTCGAAGTCGTGGAAGCTCGAGAGCTTGACACCCTCGTTCTCCAGCGTGCCCACGTAGGGCTCGACCTCGAACTCGCCCATGGCGGCCGCGATCGTCGCGTCGTAGACCGCGACGTCGATCGCCTTCATGATCGAGACGAGCGTGATGCCAGCGACGGAGTCGTCGGCGACGGCGAGGTCACTGTCGACACCGAGCATGAGCGTGTCTTTGCCGCTGTCGGCGATCGCCGCGGCGGCGCTCTGGTAGATCGGGCCACCGACTGGCAGGATCACGTCGACGCCCTGGTCGAGCACGCCCTGTGCCGTCTGCTTCGCAGTGTCGTTCGCCTCGAAGCCACCGGTGAACGAGCCTTCCTGGGTCGTGGTGTCCCACCCGACGACCTCGACGCTCGCGCCCTTGTCCTCGTTGTACTTCTCGACGCCCAGCTGGTAGCCGTCCATGAAGACCGCGACCGACGGGATCTGCATCCCGCCGAAGGTGCCGACCTTGTTCACGCCCGCCTCGGCAGACCACGCAGCGGCCGCGTAGCCACCGAGGTAGGCAGCCTGCGCGGTGTCGAAGACGAGCGGCTTGACGTTCGGGGCATCCGTGGTGCCATCGAAGTCGTTGTCGGCCCAGTCGTCGATGATCGCGTAATCGACCTCGGGGTTGGCCAGCGCCGACTCGACCGTCGCGGCGGAGAGGTTGAAGCCGACCGACACGATCAGGGTGCAGCCCTCGGAGACAGCGGTCTCCATGTTGGGCGCGTAGTCGTTCTCAGAGGTCGACTCGAGTTCGAGGGCCTCGACGCCGAGCTCGGCGACGGCACGGTCCATGCCTTCCTTGGCCGACTGGTTAAACGACTTGTCGTTCCAGCCACCGGCGTCCGAGATCAGGCACGGCATGAAGCCTTCGACGACGTCGCCGCCGGCAGCTGCCGTGGTCTCCGTGTCAGTGGGGGCCGACGCGCAGCCGGCGAGTGCAACGAACATGCTTGCGGCAACGAGGCCGCCGAGCACGCGCTTACGGGTGGAAATGGTCAACTGTGCCTCCAGGTGAAGGGCCCGCCCAGACGGCGGGTGCATCTGGAGAATCTACCTAGCGAATCGCCACGATGCATGCTCCAGACAGCCGCCACTAAGCAATGGTTACAAACCCGCAATAGAGTCGTCACGCAAACTGCTCGCGCCGGGGCTCAGGCATGTCAGAGGACGTCGCCGCGACCGCCGAGCTTGAGCGCGTCGACGACACCCTTCACCCGCTGCGCGTGCTCGCTCGTGGTCACCAGGAGAGCATCCGGAGTGTCGACGACGACGATGTCCTGCACACCGATGAGGCTGATCACCCGCGATGTCTGCGACACGACGATGCCGCTGGAGGCGTCAGAGAGGATGCGGGCATTCTCGCCGAGGATGGCGAGGTCGTTCTTGCGGCCGTGGGAGTTGAGCTTTGCCAGGCTCGCGAAGTCGCCGACGTCATCCCAGTCGAAGTGACCAGGGATCACAGCGAGCTTGCCCTTCTCGGCGGCGGGCTCGGCGACCGAGTAGTCAATCGCGATCTTGGTCAGGGCGGGCCAGACCCGGTCGACGACCGGCCCCCGACGGTCGCGGTCGTCCCAGGCCTCGGCGAGTTCCACCAGCCCGGCGTGAAGTTCGGGGTTGTTCGCCTCGATCTCAGCAAGCAGCACGTCGGCGCGAGAGATGAACATCCCCGCGTTCCAGAGGTACGAGCGGTCGGCGAAATAGGCCCGGGCCGTCTCGAGGTCGGGCTTCTCTACGAATCGCTCGACGGTGGCAGCCTCCGGTGCGCCGTCCACGAGAAGTTCGTCGGCCTTCTTGATGTAGCCGAAACCGACCGAGGGCTCGGAGGGCTGGATGCCGATCGTGCTGATGTATCCCTGCCGCGCCACCGCGACGGCCTGCTGCACCGCCCACTGGAAGAGGTGCGGAGGCCGGATGACGTGGTCGGCCGCAAAGGATCCGATGATGACGTCGGGTTCACGGCGCACGAGCACGGCAGCCGCCAGGCCGATCGCCGCCGTCGAGTCGCGGGGCTCCGATTCGAGGAAGACGTTGCGGTCGGGGACGCCGGGCAACTGGGCCTCGACGGCTGCGCGGTGCGCGCGCCCGGTGACCACGGCGATGCGCTCGCTTCCTGCCAGAGGTTCGAGCCGATCCCAGGTGTCACGGAGCAGGGAGTGCCCGGATCCGGTGAGGTCGTGCAGGAACTTCGGGGCGTCGGCACGCGAGAGCGGCCAGAGCCGGCTGCCGATGCCGCCCGCGGGGATGACGGCATAGAAGTCGGAGATCTCCTGAGACATGCCCCCAGGCTACTGGGGCGGCCTTTCGAGCACGTGTCCGGGAAGTGACAGCACGCGACAGCAGTACCCCCGAACTAAGGGTGGCCTAAGAGCCGCGCCCGCTGCGGGCGCAATAGGATGGGACTCGCGCCCGAGTGACGCCGAGGGACCTGCGCCAGGTTCCCGTTGGGGCACTGACCGCCCCGCTCGTGTTCGATCCAGGGAGGACGACCGTGTCTGCACCAGCACGCGTCACACCGTCGGTATCCGAAACCACCTCCAAGACCCCTCGTGGAACGCTATACCGCGGCCACGAGGGCATGTGGTCGTGGGTTCTTCATCGCATCACCGGCGTCGCCATCTTCTTCTTCCTTCTCGTCCATATCCTCGACACCGCGCTCATTCGGGTCTCCCCCGAGGCCTACAACGCGGTGATCGGCACCTACAAGAACCCGATCATGGGCATCGGCGAGGTGTTCCTGGTCGGCGCGATCGCCTATCACGCCTACAACGGCCTGCGCATCATCATCGTGGATTTCTGGTCCAAGGGTGCGCGCTACCAGCGTCAGCTCTGGTGGATCGTCCTCGGCGTCTGGGCGGTGACGATGATCGGGTTCACCCCCCGTCACCTCATCAATGTCTTCAGCTCGATGGGAGGCGGTCACTGATGAGCGCTCCTGCGATCGCCGAACCCCGCGCCTCC
>NZ_DBHD01000015.1:0-20151 GCF_002296025.1 Microbacterium sp. UBA837 | reverse complement strand
CGCTCGGCGAGGATCATGACAGAGGCGCGAACCCGGTTTGCCGAGTCGGTCAGGCATCGCTCGGTGGCGAGCCGGTCGAACTCGGCGCGGACTTCGGGAGGCAAAGGGGCGCCGGCCTCCACGACGAGGGTGACGTGCTGACGGGTGATCGCGCCGGTCTCGCGCGCCTCCAGCAACGCGGGGTAGTCCTCGACAAGCTGGACAGCGTCATTGATCTGGCGCTGCATCGACCTGTCACTCACCCGCGAAGCAGCGCCGAGCTCGAGCGCTATCGACCGCAGCGCCATGTCGTGCGCACGAACCTTGGCCGTCTGGCCCGCGGCTTGCTTCCGCGCTAGCTGGCCCGCGCGAGCGAGGACCCGCACGCGCGCTACTTCTTCGCGCGCGGCCCGAACCTCGGCGTCTTCGAAATCGGCGAGGATCTGGCACAGGGCGCCGAGGTCGGCATCCGTGTACCCGATCACCGGTCCGATCGACCGGTCACCCTTCCCGACATTCGAAGACATGTTCTAATCATGACAGGGGCCTCCGACATTGAACCGGTTGCCCAGCTGCCCCCGGAACATCCACGCGAAACTTCAGGCTGGGGAGGAGGGCAGCGGGCACTCACTTCGAGTGAGCACGTCCGGGTGTGATCGCGACGCTCTGCGCCCTACGCGCCGGTGATGTCGTGGCCGGAGGGGATCGCGATGACGAGGCCCTTCTGCTCGACGCGGCATTCGATCCGCACAGCCTCGCCGAATTCGTCTCCGTCGAGCTGCACGGGTTGCGCTGCCTCGGGCATGATCTCCACGGTCGTGCCGCGGGAATAGACGATCGCGTTGTCCGCGGTCCGCAGCTTCAGGAATGCCTTACTGCGGTGTAGCCGCCGGCGCAGGAACCCGTTGATCCACGCAACCCGACGCCACACGAAGAACCAGCCGAAGAACCCCTTGGGTTGGATGACCGCGACATCCAGCTGCCCATCGGCGACCGACGCCTCGGGAATGAGCGTCAAGCCGGCCGGCAGCGACCCACAGTTGGCAAAAAGCACGCTCTGCACGCGGGAGGTCCGCATCCGCTGGCCTGACACCTCGTACAGGATGCGGAACGGCTTGGCGGTCCAGAGAGAGCGGGCTGCTCCGTCGACGTAAGCGATCCAGCCGAGGCGCTTCTTGAGGTCGCTGTTCGTGTTGGCGATCATCGCGGCATCCATGCCCATGCCGCCCATAACGACGAAAGCGTGCTCGTGACGCGAGCCGTCGGCACGCCGCAGCTCGGCCATGCCCACGTCGATGGTCTCGTGATCGCCCGAGAACGTCGCGGTCACCATCGCGTCGGGCGGTGACAGCGGCAGTTGGAGGTTGCGGGCAAGGAGGTTCCCGGTTCCCGAGGGAACGATCGTCAGGGGCACGCCGGTCCCTGTGAGCGCTTCGGCTACCGCGCGGACGGTACCGTCACCACCGGCGACGAGCACGGCATCCGCACCGGCGTCGAGCGCCTCCTGCGTCGCAAGCTGACCCAGGTCATCGACTGTCGTCTCGAAAAACAGCGGGGGTCCCCAGCCCGCGGCCGACGATTCGCGCTCGACCGAGGCGCGGATGGCATTCTGATCGACCTTGATCGGGTTGTAGACGAGGGCTGCGCGCTTGGCATCCCCCGGCTGAGCCTCGTGGCCGGTGACATCGACCGGCGAATCAGTGCCGGGGTCATTGGTCGACGCGGCTTCCTCGTCGGATGCGGAAGCGTGCGTCATGCACACACGATAACCCTCCCAGGCCGAGGAGCCGGTTCCGGGCGCTGTGACAGACTTATCGGGTGATCGATCCCGTGCTTCTTCGTGAGAACCCCGAGCTGGTCAAGCGCTCGCAGGAAGCTCGCGGGCACTCGTCCGAGACGGTGGATGCCGCCCTCGACGCAGACCGCGAGCGCCGCGCCGCAATCACGGCCTTCGAGGAGCTCCGTGCCGCGCAGAACGCCCACGGCAAGCGGGTCGCGCAGGCACCGAAGGATGAGAAGGCTGCACTCGTCGCCGAGGCCAAGGAGCTCAGCGCGCAGGTCAAGCAGGCCCAGCAGCGCGTGACGCTCGCCGAAGAAGCAGCAGAAGCCGCACTCTCACGCATCGAGAACATCGTCATCGACGGGGTTCCGGCTGGCGGCGAGGCCGACTTCGTGACGCTCCGCACACACGGCGAGCCCCGCACCTTCGATTTCGCACCGCGCGACCACCTCGAGATCGGTGAGATCCTCGGCGCCATCGACATGGAGCGCGGCACGAAGGTGTCGGGCAGCCGCTTCTACTTCCTCACCGGCATCGGTGCGCGCCTCGAACTGGCGATCATGCACCTCGCGCTCGACCGCGCCCTCCAGGCCGGGTTCACCCCCATCATCCCGCCGACCCTCGTTCGGCCCGAGGTCATGCGCGGCACCGGATTCCTCGGCGCGCACGCCGACGAGATATACCACCTCGAGGAGGACGACCTCTTCCTCGTCGGCACCAGCGAGGTGCCGCTCGCCGGCTACCACATGGACGAGATCATCGATTTCGCCAAGGGGCCCAAGCGCTACGCCGGCTGGTCGACGTGCTACCGGCGCGAGGCGGGTTCGTATGGCAAAGACACTCGCGGCATCATCCGAGTGCACCAGTTCAACAAGCTCGAGATGTTCGTCTACACGAGCCTCGAGGATGCCGAGACCGAGCACCTGCGCCTCGTCGAGATGCAGGAGCGGATGCTGCAAGACCTCGGCCTCGCATACCGCGTCATCGACGTCGCCGCCGGCGACCTCGGGTCGAGCGCAGCTCGCAAGTACGACGTCGAGGCGTGGGTCCCGACCCAGGATGCCTATCGCGAGCTCACCAGCACGAGTAACTGCACGACCTTCCAGGCGCGTCGGCTCGACATCCGTCACCGCCCCGACGGAGGGAAGACGCAGCACGTGGCAACGCTCAACGGGACGCTCGCGACCACGCGCTGGATCGTCGCGCTGCTCGAGACGCACCAGCGTGAGGATGGATCCGTGACGGTGCCTGAGGTACTGCGCCCGTACCTGGGTGGGACGGAGATCCTGGAGCCGGTCGCGTGACGGATGCCGTGGTGCCGCACACCGGTGAGGTCGAGGCGGTTCCCGAGGAGGATGCCGCCGAGATCGTCGAGGAACTCGCCGAAGAGACCGAACACCACCCCGGGAGCACGCCGCGGCTGCTCATCGCGCTAGATATCGATGGCACCGTGCTGCTCGAGGATGAGACCCTGAGTCCCGGCGTCGTCGAGGCTGTCGAGCATGCTCGCCGCGCGGGGCACGAGGTCATGCTCGCGACCGGTCGCTCGTGGGCGAGCACGCGTGGAGTCGTGCGCGTCCTCGAGATCGAACCCGACTACGTCGTGTGCTCGAACGGCACCGTCATCCTCAAGAAGATCGAGGGGGATGAGGTCCGCTACGAGCAGGTGCACACCGAGACTTTCGACGCGACAGAGGTCGTCACGCTGCTGCGTGAGCACCTGCCCGACGCGAAGTACATGGTCGAGCTCGAGGACGGCAGCCGCCTCTATACCGAGGAGCTCGATGACTGGAACCTGCTCGGTGCTCGCCGCGTCGCGTTCGATGAGCTCACCCGTGAGCCGGTGTGCCGCGTCGTTGTCGTCTCGCCCGATCACGCTGAGGGGGACTTCGTCGACCTCGTTGCGCAGGTCGGCCTGAACGAGGTCTCGTACGCGATCGGGTGGACCGCCTGGCTCGACATCGCCCCGCCCGGCATCGACAAGTCGACGGCGCTGGAGATGGTGCGCGAGTGGCTCGGCTTCGACCCGCATGAGGTGCTCGTCATCGGTGACGGCCGCAACGACCTGGGCATGTTCGCCTGGGCCCTGGAGAACGGCGGTCGCGCGATCGCGATGGCGCAGGGTCCGCAGGAAGTGCTCGACGCGGCCGGAGAGATCACGTCATCCGTTCACGAGGGCGGAGTCGCGGCGATTCTTCGCGCGCTCTGAACCTTCGCGGCGAGAACGTCGTCGGGGTGGTCGGATAGAGTGGACGCCGTTCGCTGGATGCCGCGTGCGGCGTCATCGGGAGGGTTGTCCGAGCGGCCGATGGACCTGGTCTTGAAAACCAGTGGGCAGCAATGTCCCGTGGGTTCGAATCCCACACCCTCCGCCATCGGAAGAGGCGTCGCCCGGAGGGCGGCGCCTCTTCCGATTCTCGGGCGCGGCGGGTTCGAGCCCTTGGGTGGGCCGCCGGCCGAGAAGTGGGCGCGTTCTGCCGCATCCTGCACCAATAGCGACCATGTGCGCCAATCTTCAGCATGGTTGCCGACGATATGCGCCCACCTTCGCCAGGGCGTGAGCGCGTGAGGCGCGGCGGGGTCAGCCGATCTTCGTGAGGGAGATGTTCGTCGAGCCTTCGGGGCTGGCGAACAGGCTCGCGCAGTTCGCATCCACTGTGACCTGGGTGTCGTTCGCGCCCGGAGTGTGACGCAACTGCAGCGGACCGAGGGGTCCGTCGGGGAGCTGGACCTCGTACGACACCGTGCGCGACTTGCCCATCGGTAGGAGCAGGGTGCGACTCAGCCCCTCGTTTCCGTGGTCGACTCCCGAGCGATCGTGGAACGTGCCATCCTGCCGGTCGCCCCGCTTCGGGTCGGTCCAGAGGATCTCGCCGCCGGGCGGGGCGAAGAAAAGCACGTCGAGCATCATGGTGCGTCGGTCGAGACCGCGACCGATGTTGCGCAGGCCCAGCGTGTAGTTGCTTGAGATGTCCGGCGGAACGCTGCTGTGCAGGTTCATGGTGACTGTGATCGTGCGCTCGTCGACGTTGCACGTTGCGTGCTGGTCGTATGACAGGTGGTAGTTGAGCTTGCCGATCGAGTAGTCGTTGAAGTAGATGCCGAGCTGCGTGGCATCCGTGTTGTCTTCGCGGAGTGTCGCATCGAGGCCGTACTCCGTCGCGAACGCTTCGAGGCCGGGGTCGTCGAACCACATCTGAATGCGACCCTCGCTGGCGCTACGAACGAGCTGATCCCACATCGCGCCGAACTCCCAGTTGCCGCTGGTGAGGGCGCTGAACATCTTCGAGGTCACCTCGTTGAAGAACGCGTCCATCGCGGCGTTGTTGTCGCCGTATCGCTCGTACGGCTCGCTCATCAGGAGCGCACCCGTGTTCTCAGGGGTGACTTGCTCTCCCGAATCGAGGGTGAGGGGACCGGTCGCCTCCAGAAGGTGGGCAAGCACGATCGGGTCGATGGAGATCGCACCATCGAACGTCGGCAGGTCCTCCCACTCGCGGGTCGCCTGGAAGAGGTCAACGGCGCGCGGGAAATCCGGGGTCATCGTGAAGTTAGACGACCAGTTGTCGAGCTCCGGAGGGTAGAGCGATCGAACCGTCCGAGGGAAGGTGATGAGGGAGCCGTTCTCAGTGTCGAAACCCAGCGACGGAAGCCGCGAGTACATCAGATCGACGCCGTTGTCTTGGCCGACGAGTTCGGCCTGCCCGTTGTCCACTTTGAAAATCAGCCAGTGGGCGACCCCGCCGCCGGTCGCACGGATCTCGGCGGGGGTTTGGATCATGACTTGATACAGCATCGGCCCATTGGCGCCGGCCGCCTGCAGCAGCGCAGGAAGGTTCTCTTGCGCGACCTTGAGGATCGGCACTGCCTGGTCGAGAAGCCCAACCATCTCGTCCATCGGCTCGTAGACGGCGGGTAGGACATCCGTGCGATCCATGCTCGCAGCGATCGCTGCGGCATCCTCGAACGACGAAATGATGGTCGGCAGCACCGTCTCGGCCTCGAGGAACGGTTGCAGGTTGATGCCGAGGCTTCCCTCGGCGCGCTGCTCATCGACGTTCGCGGCAGCGACCATGTTCACGACGGGTGGGATCGACTGGCTCGCGATCGTGTTGACCGCTTCGGCAACCGTGCGCACCGCAAGGACGTTGTTCCCGATGCGGGGGAGCGTGGATGCCAGATCCCAGAGTGGACCGTTCGCGGTCTCGGACGCGCGCTGGGTGCGAGCGACGATCTCATCGCCAGCATGCTGGAGGGTGTCGGTGTTGCCCGACACGGCGGCCTCTGCCAGTCCACCCAGCTGCGACTTGACGGTTTCGAGATCGTCGCGCACCTCGAGCACCTGGAGTGCGAAGACGCCGCCGACGATGACGGAGCCGACCAGGACCAGGCCGAGGGGGCTCAGGGCGATCCAGAACGTCCGCCATCCGCGGCGCCGGCGCGACGCCCCGGATTCGGGCGCGGCGTGACGGGCAAGCGGCCTCGCCGGACTTCTCCGCGTCCGTGCGTCTCGCCGGGTCATCGGGGCCGAGGGGGCGACGGATGACGCACTCGACCGGGTTCGCGGTAGGACGCCCTGCGGGTCTGACGAACGGCGCGCACGCAGGGCAGGCGCGTTGCTTGAGGAGGGCTCGCCTTCCGGGACGGAATCGGCCTGCCGGTCGCCGTCAACGGTGGTCACGGCGCTGATGTTACCGGTGCAGCCTTGCGTAAAAGCCGAGCGCAGCCCGTGAAAGCCGGAAAGGATGCTGTGCATCGCATATGTGTCTCAGAATCGCCGCTGAGCATGCCCACAGTGCATGCTCAGCGGGCATGGCATAACCTACCTTTCTTAAGGCATCCGTTCTTCGGCTTCGCTAACACCCGACGTCCTCCAGGACAACAACCCGTGACCGGACGGCGTCGCGCAGAGCCGAGGCGCAGCCTTGCGCGGCCCACCCCGCCGACTGGGTGCGTTGCGATCGTCGTCGGAAGGGAACTTTGTGAGCAAGACAGCACCGCAGCGCGGCCGCCACACGGTGGCCCGTCATGGGGCGCTGAAGTCGCCGCATCCGTTCTCGGTCTTCATGAAGGCACTCGGCATTGTCGTTGCCGTCGTCCTCGTTTCGGGTACAGGGGTTGCCGCCTACACGGTCTACGACCTGGCCGCCAGCTACGCCACCGAGAACACGGTCGAGCTCGAAGAGCAGGTCGTCGTTCCGCCCGACATTGGCGCGATCGAGGGCGGCGTGAACCTCTTCGTTGCAGGCACTGACGCCTGTGAGCCGGAGTTCGCGGCGATCTTCGGCGACCGCTGCTCGGGTTCCGATTCCGAGGGCGAGCTCAACGACGTCAACATGCTCGTGCACATATCGGATGCTCCGCGCCGGGTCACCGTGATCTCTTTCCCTCGCGATCTCATGATCCCGATTCCCTCGTGCGATCGGGGCGACGGATCGACGTCCTCGGCAATGAGCAAGCAGCCCCTGAACTCGGCGTTCTACGCGGGCGGTGGCGCGGACGGCGGCGGCCTCTCGTGCGTCGTCAAGACCATTTCGCAATTGAGTGGTCAGAGCATCCCGTTCGCTGCGAAGGTCACCTGGGGTGGCGTGATCAACATCACCGACGCGATCGGTGGGGTCGACGTTTGCGTCCAAGGTGGCATCAGCGACCCGCTCGCCGGCCTCTACCTGCCCGACGGAATCTCGACAGTCTCGGGAACCCAGGCACTCGCTTTCCTCCGGACCCGCAAAGGCGTCGGTGACGGATCGGATCTCGGCCGGATCAGCAACCAGCAGCAGTACATGTCGAGCCTTGCCAAGAAGCTCGTCAGCGAGAACGTGCTCTCGGACCCGGCGACGCTTTACCGCCTCGCGACCGTGGCGATCGACAACATTACGAAGAGCTCGAGCCTCACCAACCCCCTGACGCTCGTGCAGATCGCGCTTGCGATCAAGGATGTTCCGTTCTCGGACATTGTCTTCGTTCAGTACCCCGTGAACGGCGACCCGGACGACCCGAACAAGGTCGTGCCGAACTACGCCGCGGCAGACCAGCTGTGGGCAGCACTCGAGGCCAACGCGCCGCTCGAGCTGACCGGCAAGGCTGGAGCGAACGGGAGCGTTGTCGATGTCACGCCGACCGAGGAGCCCGCGCCTGAGCCCACCGCGGATCCGAACGCCACGGCCGCGCCCACGGAAGCGCCGGCTCAAGACGCCGCGGTTCTTCCGAACTCGATCAGCGGCTCGACGGCTGCGCAGACCACCTGCTCGGTCGGAAACCTCGGCTGACGGCATCCATTCGTCGCGGCGGACCGCAGCGGTTAGTATTGACGAGGTCATCCGCCCGATTCGGGCACGGATGCCTGGAGACGTCGCATAGTCAGGCCTAGTGCACCACCCTGCTAAGGTGGAGTCCCCTCACGGGGACCGAGGGTTCAAATCCCTCCGTCTCCGCTCAGGTGGGCTCGTTTCGATCAGGTGAGCCGGTTTCGGCCCGATTCGGTTCGTGGCAAGTCGTGGCAGAACTGAATGCCTGGTCAGTGCCCGATCGGCGGACCGCCGCGGAGGCCGGTCACATTGCCATGCAGATCGCCATGGACGCGGGCATAACGCTGTGGGTGGCGCGTTCTGCCACGAACTTGCCACGTCGGAGACCGAGGGGCTGCGCGCCTCGGTCCGAGACCGGTACGTCGAATCCCTCGGTCTAGGGGCCGCGAGACGCTCGCGCCCGCGGCCCGTCGGTTCCTCCACAGCGCGGGTTTCGAACGCGTTCTCCCCACGGCGTCGGATGCGGCGATCGAGGCTACGCCTGCGTCGGGATGCTGGCCGCATGGGAATCCGCTACTACGCATATGCCTTCGACGCCGACCTCGCTCAGCAGGCGGTCGATGACCCGCACAGCATCCTCTCCAGTGACCCGCTTGCTGACGCATGGGGCCTGGAACCGCACGCGAGCGTGAGTGTCGCGACGTTCGAGCAGGTCTCGCCGAAGCGCGACATGCTCTACCTCGACAAGGCCTGGTCCGCCCTGCAGTCCCTCACGTGTCCGACGACCGATGTTCCCGACGCAGGCTCCTGCTACCGGATGTTCGAGGGGAGCGTAACGATGCACGGGCTCGGGTGGGACCCGTGGGTGAGGACGATCCTCCCGGCGGAGGTGCCGGCGATTCGGGACGACCTCTGTGCGATCGACGAGGACCAGGTGCGAACGTGGGCGCGCACCTGGCGCAGTCGGCACGGAGCCGACGATGACGACGAGCTCCGCTACCTCCTCGAGTACCTCACGCGGGCACAGGAGTTCGTCGAGGCGCTCGCGACAGACGGTCGCGGGATGGTCTACCTCATCGGGTGACTCAGTCCGAGCTATCCGCTGCCGCCGCGTCAACGGATGTCGGTGCGTTCCTTCAGAATGGACGCGTGCCCGCCGTCGCCCAGGTTCTCGAGCTCGCCCAGCTTGCGGAGCGCGATGCGGCGTGGAAGCTGCTTCGAGCCGACAGTGCACCCGTGGTCGCCGGTCTTCTCGGCACCCATCTGGGTGGAGACGAGCGCCGAGTCGACGCTGAGGAGCTGTACGAGCGGATCGATGCCGACCTCGAGCGGCTCCGTGCGCAGGGGCTGATCTTGCCGCTGACTGCGAAGGGGTACTGCGGGGAGTGGCGATCGGCCGGCTTCCTGGTGCGTCGGCCGTCATCGGAAGCGCGGGGTGAGACGCTCGAGCTTTCCCCGGATGCGATCGCCGGGATCCGCTTCTTGCAGGGGCGTGCCGCCCCGCGTTCGAGTGTGACCGAGTCTCGGCTTGCGAGCCTTGCGGCGCAAGTCCGTCGCCTCGCGATCGACACCGATCCTGATGCGTCAGCGCGCATCGCACTGCTCGAGGAAGAGATCGAGTCGATCGAGCGGCGGATCGAGAGCCTGCGTTCGGGTGACGAGACCGCGATCGACGAGGACCGGGCGCTCGAGCGCGTTCGCGATGTGTTGGCGCAGGCGGCGGACGTACCGGACGATTTCGCTCGGGTGCGTGCTGAGTTCGAGACGCTGAATGCGTCGCTGAGGGCGAAGATCGTCGAGTCCGATGTTTCTCAGGCGTCAGTCGTCGACGAAGTCTTTCGCGGAATCGACCACATCTCCGACTCGGATGCAGGCCGCAGTTTCGCTGCCTTCTCCCAGCTCGTGCTCGACCCTGCACTCGGTGCCGCGTTCGAGGCCGACATCCGCCGCATCCTCGACCGCGGATTCGCTCGTGATCTCACCTCGGATGAGCGCCGGGCACTGCGCGCCTTCCTCACAACGCTCAAGGGACGAAGCGCGGAGATTCACGACGTCATCACATTGTTCGCCCGGGCGCTCCGCCGCTACGTGCAGTCGCAGGACTACCAGCGCGACCGGGTATTGAGGACTCTTCTGCGGGAGGCTCAGCACGCGGGGGTGGAAGCCGCTGCGCATACGCGCCCGTGGTATCCGACGTCTCTCACGCTGGATCTCTCTGCTGTCGCGCTGTCGAGCGTTGGAGCGATCGATCTTCACGATCCTGCCGAATTCGCTGCCACCGAAGAGGTCGTCACGCAGCCGGCATCCCTCGCGAGTCTTGAGGAGTTGCGGGCGATCGCACGCGAGACCGAGATCGACTTCGACGAACTCACCCGGAATGTCAACGACCTGCTCGCCGAGGTGTCATCGTGCACCGTCGCAGATGTCCTTGCTCGATACCCCGCGACCCAAGGTGTGGGCAGCGTGATCGGACTTCTCTCGATCGCCGCCGAGCAGGGCACCGTCGACGATGAACCCGAGGTGCTCGCTTGGCAGGGCGCAGACGGAGTTCCGCGGGCGGCGATCGTCGCCGCGCACCGATTCACAGGAGCGGTGACATGACCGAACCGACCACAGCGGATGTCGCCCCCGACGAGCACACTGGCCTCTGGCGTGGCGACGCGGGCGAGCTTCCGGATCGTACGCGGCGGGTCTTGCTGCGTCTGGTGCGCGGCCCGTATCTTTCCGGAGCGCGCGAGGCGCAGCTGTGGGCGGTGCTGCTCACCGACGAGGCTGTCCTCCGCTCCCGGCTTGCCGACCTGTTCCTCGAACTGGTCATCGATCGGGACAACGAGTTCGCCTTCGTCCGCAACGCTCCGTCCGAAGATGCCCCGAAGGCGGTGCGGTCTGAGGCGTTGACGTTCCTCGACACCGCAATGCTGCTTGTCTTGCGCCAGACGCTGCTGAGTGAGGAGGGCCGCGGGCGCGTGATCGTGGGGCAGGCGGAGGTGTTCGAGCAGCTCGCCGTGTTCCGCACCCCGGACCGTGATGAGAAGGACTTCGCGAGCCGCGTCAACTCGTCGTGGAACAAGATGCAGAACAAGCTCCGCGTGCTGCACGCCGTTGGCGATGACCGTGCCGAGATCTCGCCGGTGCTACGACTGCTCGTCGATGCCGACCAGATCCGCGCGATCACATCTGAGTACCACCGGATCGCCCGAGAGGGCGGAGGAGAATCCGCTGCCCCGTCGACGGATGCCGAGGACGACACAGAATGACGATGCTGAGCTTCCCCACCGACGAGCCGCAAGTCGATCCGACCAGGCCCGGCCAGTGGCGACTCGCCCAGATCGAACTCGTCAACTGGGGTACGTTTGCGGGCCACGTCTCCGTGGACGTCGCGCGCGCCGGCCACCTGTTCACCGGCGCATCCGGATCGGGCAAGTCGTCGCTACTCGACGCGATCGCCGCCGTCCTCACCCCCGACAAGTGGCTGCGCCTCAACGCGGCGGCTCAGGACGGCGCATCCCGGCAGAGCGATCGCACGCTGATGAGCTATGTGCGTGGCGCCTGGAGCAAGGAAGCTGACGAGACTGCCGATCGGGCCACCACGACCTACCTGCGCTCGAAGGCAACCTGGAGCGGCATCCTGCTGCGCTACCAGAATCTCCGCGACGAACCAGTCGTCCTGCTGCGGGTATTCCACGCACCCGGCACGCGCACCGAACCGACCGCGTTGAAGGACGCACGGATCTTCGCCCGCGGTCACCTGGGGCTTCTCGAGGTGAAGCCCCACGTCGAGGGCGGAATCGACGCTCGCCGCATGTCGAAGGCCTTCCCCGACGCGCTGATCACCACCGGCGGGAGACACGGACGCTTTCATGAGCGCGTCGTCCGCCAGTTCGGCTTCCGCGGAGACGCGACACTTCAGCTTCTCCACAAGACACAATCAGCGAAGAACCTCGGCACCCTCGACGCCTTGTTCCGCGGGTTCATGCTCGACCAGCCGGGAACCTTCGCGCGAACCGCGACCGCAGTCGAGCAATTCACGGAGCTCGATGCTGCCCACAAGCACGTCGTCGACCTGCGGAAGCAGGCTGATGCGCTCCGAAAGGTCGATGAGGCGATCACCGCGTTCGATCTGGCCGGCGCCGAGGTGGCGGCGATCTCTGATCTACACGATGCAGTCGAACCCTTCACGGCGGGACTCAAGCTTCGGCTCGCGAAGGAGGCCGCGGGCCCCGCGCGCGCCAGGCTGGCACGCGCCGAGAGCGAGTTGAGCGACGCCGCGCGCGAGCAGCGGTTGGCATCCGAGGCGCTGGACAGCGCGAAGGCGCGTGTTCGGGACGAGGGCGGCGCGCGGGTCGAGCTTCTGCAGGAGCGGATCGAAAGTGCGCAGCGCGCCGAGGATATCGCCGGGCAGTATCGAGCCCAGCTGACCGCTGAGTTGGCGCGCATCGGTGCGCCGATGCCCGAGGATCCCGAGCAGTTCGCCGAGCTCCTTGCGGCGGCCGTCACCGAGGCTGCGCGCGATATCCCCGCGGTGTCGTATGAGGTGCGTGACGCCGCGAGCCAGGCGCGCAAGGCAGTGGACGAAGTCACGAAGCAGATTCAGGCGTTGAGAGATCACCGGAGCAACCTCGATGAGAGGCTTCTGAGCGCCCGGCGATTCCTCGCGGACGCTGTCGGCGTGCCGGCATCGACATTCCCCTTTGCGGGCGAGCTGATCTCGGTGGCCGAGCAGCACTCCGGCTGGCGCGGCGCGGCAGAGCGAGTGATGGCGCCGTTTGCGCCGACGCTCCTCGTGCGCGACGAACACCTTGTCGCCGCGCGGCGGGCAGCCGACTCGCGGACACTCGGCGTCCGGCTCGTCATCGAAGCGGTCCCGCACTCCGTCGACGAGCCGCGTCGCCCCAAGGATTCCCGCTCGCTCGTTCATCGCCTCGTGGTGAGCGACGGGCCCTTCGCGTCCTACGTCCGCAAGCGAATCGCCAACGAGTTCGACTACGCCTGCGTTTCACACCCCGACGAGCTCGACGGCGTCGACCGGGGCGTCACGATCGGGGGCCTCGTCAAGCGCAACTCACGCAGGTACGAGAAGGACGACCGTCACGATGTCGGCGATGCCACCCGGTGGATGCTCGGCGGCGACACTCAAGCGCGACTTGAAGCGCTGCTAAGCCGTCGCCGCGAAGCGGAACTCGCGAAGGACAAGACTGCTGCCCGCGAGTCGGATGCGGACTCGCTCCATCAGGACGCTGTCAGTCGGCGCGACGTCTTCAACCGCGTATCGATGTTCACGTGGAACCAAGTGGATCTCGCATCCGCGACGGCGGTCACCGCCGCCCGGCGCGACGAACTCCGGGTGCTCACCAGCGAGTCCGGGACTCTCCGTGAAGCACAGGAAGCCGCGGAGCGTGCAACCCAGCGGTTGAACGAAACGAACGAGGGTTACGAACGGGCGGTCGGAGATCACGCTGTCGCCGGCAAGAACGTAGAAAGCATCGCGGCGCATATCGCCGGACTCGAGGCAACACCGCATGCACCGGTCGGCGAGCGGATCACCGGCGCCCTCGAAGGCCGGTTCCGAGCCGAGCGACGCTCGGTGATCCTGGAAACGGTGGACGAAGTCGCGCGAAAGGTGCAGTCGGCACTCTCGAAGGAGAAGGACGCCGCGGCCGGCCGCGCGGCGGATGCTGAGGCCAGCTTCGCCGGGCGCGCCGCCGAGTTCCGGCTCGAGTGGTCCGCTGCATCCGCTGAGCTGACTGCTGACATCCGCGACCGCTACGGCTACCGGGAACTGCGGGAGGGCATCCTCGCGCGCGGCCTGCCCGAGAAGGAGACCGAGTTCCGCAAGCTGCTGCGGGAACGATCGCAGGACGTCGTCGCACACTTGCTCAGCGATCTCCGCGACGCCCCGGGTCTCATCCGCGAGCGAATCCTCCCCGTCAACGCATCCCTGGGGCGGTCCCCGTTCGAGGGAGCGGACCGCTTTCTCGAGATCGATGTGAAGACGACGCGGACCCCGGAGGTTGACGAGTTCCTCACCGACCTCCGCCGCATCGTCGAAGGCAACTGGGCCGACGAGTCGGCCGCCGGTGCCGAGCAACGATTCGCCGTGCTGCAGCGCGTAATCGGTCGGCTTGGATCCAAGGACCGCGTCGACATGGACTGGCGCAACCGAGTGCTCGACACGAGGCTGCATGTGAGCTTCCTCGCGCGGGAGAAGGACGTCACCGGCCGCGTTGTGCGGGTGTATGACTCGGCCGAGGGGCTGTCGGGCGGCCAGAGGCAGAAGCTTGTCATCTTCTGCCTCGCCGCAGCGCTGCGGTACCAGCTGACTGAAGAAGAGGACGACGTTCCGCGGTTCGGGTCGATCGTGCTCGATGAGGCGTTCGACAAGGCTGACAGCCGATACACGCGCAACGCGATGGAGGTGTTCCGCGAATTCGGATTCCACATGATCCTCGCGACACCGCAGAAGCTGCTGCAGACGCTCGAGCCGTACGTGGGCGCGATCACGTCGGTGTCGAACCCCGACCGCGACGCGTCACGGCTGGCGAACGTGGTGTTCTCGGTCGATGAGACTGAGGTCGCCGTCCCGCCGCACGCGGAGTCGCGCGCGTGAGCACGCTTGTCACACCGTCTGACCTGCGCGCGCGGGCGAAGAAACTCTTCGAGCGCGATGCACGCACTTGGGCCGCCGAGCAGCAGACCGATGTCGCGCTCGACGTTCCGCTACGCCCGCCAACGGAGCGGGAGGCGCTGGACGATCTCGATCGGGTTCGACAGTGGGTCGACGCATGGCGCGGTGTGAGCGAGGATTCGGGTATTGAGCTCGAGTGGGTCGTCCGTCATTGGTCACGCATTGGGTCGCAGGAAGTCCCCATTCGCGCGGTGCTGCGCGGTTCGGATTCGATCGCTCGAGCGGCGGGCGAGGCGGATGGTTGGCGACGTCTGGTGGCGCGACTCGACGAGTTGAGGGGCCTGGCCGGGTCCGACGCCGGCGGCGTGCTTCGCGCCCATGCCCGCGCGATCGGCGATCTCGATGGCGCCGACTTCGACAGGCTCGTCCATGTGCTGGCCTGGTTGCGCGAGAACCCGGAATCGGGCCGCCTGGTGCGGGAACTGCCGATCCGCGGCATCCACACCAAGTGGATCGAATCTCGCCGCGGACTCGTGGAGGCGTTGCATCGGGCGGGAACCGGTGCGCCCGGACTGGGCCTTCGCGAGCCGTCACCGCTCATACGGATCCGTGCTCTCGATCCGTCGCTCTCATTCCAGGGGCTCTCCGATGTGTCGGCGCCCGTCGACGACCTTGCGGCAAGCACGATCCGACCCGAGCGTGTGTTCGTGTTCGAGAACCTCGCCACCCTGCTCGCGATGCCGGATGTGCCCCGAGCTATAGCAGTGCACGGTGGCGGTCACCGCGTCGATCTCGTCGCCCGCCTCCCGTGGGCGCAGACGGTCACCTACTGGGGTGATCTCGATTCGCACGGATTCGCCATTCTCAACCGACTTCGAGCCAGGGGAGTGGACGCAACGTCGGCATTGATGGATATGGATACTCTGTTCGACCACCGTGATCTGTGGGGGATCGATCCGGATCCGAATGTCGGCGTGTTCGAGCTGCTCACGCCTGATGAGCGCGCGGCTCTCCAGTCGCTGAGCGCGGAGGGCAACATACGCCTCGAGCAGGAGCGCATTCCGTGGAGCTACGCGCTCGCACGGCTCGGGGTGTCCTGACGAGGCATCTGATCGTTGCTCCAGCGCGCTCCTATTGACTTGTCGGTGACGCGTGGTACCTTAATCGCAACAAACGCAACCACCTGCGTTTACGTGTATTGAGGTGATTTCCGTGTCTCGCGCTGCAGTTGTTGAAGAGACGTACCTTCCCAGCAGGGGAGTCGAGCTTGCCCCTGTGCTGGACTTCCTCACCGCCCATGAGGCCGCCGGTCGGGCTCTTCCCGAGCCGAGGTACTTTCTTGCGGGGGCGCGTCCAGGTGACCAGGTGGAGCTTCCGGAAGAGGTCTACCTCGCTCTCCGCAAGATCGTGGACGCGATGCAGAGCGGGCTTGCCGTGTCAGTTGTACCCCAGACAACACGGCTCACCACCCAGCAGGCAGCGGATCTCCTGAACGTGAGCCGCCCGACCATTGTGAAGCTCCTCGACGAGGGCGAGATCCCGTTCGAGAAGGCGGGAACGCACCGCCGCGTTCTCCTCGCGGATCTCCTCGAATACCGAGAGCGCCGCCGTGAGCGTCAGTACGACATGCTCGCCGCCACGCGCGACTCCGTCGGCGAAGACAACATCGAGCAGACGCTCGAGGACCTGAAAGCGGCGAGGAAGGCAGTGGCAGCGAGGCGGGCTGCCCGACTCTGACTTCGCAGGCTGAGAGGATGGGGTCGTGTTCACGGCGACCCTCGACACCAGCGTGCTGTGGCCGAGCCTGCAGCGTGACTTCCTCCTTTCCCTCGCGGTCGAGGGCGCGTATCGACCGACCTGGAGTTCGGCGATCCTCGACGAGCTCGAGTTCCACGAGGAGGCCAAGCTCGTGAAGCGGGGGATACCTATAGCGGAGGCGGCCAGCCGCGCAGCGACCCTCATCGCTGCGATGCGGCGAGAGTTCGCCGACGCGGAGGTCGAAGGCTGGGAGCCGCTGGAAGGTACGTTCGGGCTTCCCGATCCGGATGACGAGCATGTGGTCGCTGCGGCCGTCATCGCGGGAGCCGGAGCGATCGTCACCGAGAACCTGAAGGACTTCCCTGCAGGCAAGATTCCGCCGGGCATTCAGGTGCTCAGCGCCAGGGAGTTCGCGAAGAACACTGTCGCGCTCAACCCAAGGCATGCACTCGCTGCGGTGCAGGAGATCGCGAGTCGTTCTGGCCGCTACAGTACAGCGCTCACCGTCGAGGAGATTCTCGACATCTTGCGAGATCGATACGGCATGATCGAAGCCGTCGAGATGATGGTCGAAGCCACGTCCGCGTAGTCTCCAGATCGCGTGACTGAAGGGCGAGTGCAGCCACCTGATTTCGCGCCGAACACTCGCCACGTTTCTGCCACGAATCGAACCCGGCCGACCTGATCCAGGAGTACGTCGGCGACGTCAGAATCCGCGGAATCATGCGGTTTGAGTTGGGCTCGATTGTCATTGGCGTGATTTCAAATCCCTCCGTCTCCGCCACTTTTCCTGAACGTAGCTGAGCTGATCTCTTCTCGAAGCGGCATGCGGGCACGATGGAGCATGTGACACATCATCCTCGAGCCGACGAGTGGATTGAGCGGCTGGGACTGCGCGTGCTCGAGGGTGAATCGGGGTGGTGGGCTCCCGCCTTCCGTTCGGATGTGGAAGTCCGAACTGCCGACGGCGCGGCGTCTCCAGCCGCGAACGCAATCTATTACCTGCTCGACCCTCGTCGCCCCATCAACGCGTGGCATTGGCTTGCTGTCGATGACACCCACGTCATCGTCGACGGTGGTCCGGTCGAGTACGTGGTTGTGGATAGCGACGGTGCGGTGACCAGGTCGGTGGTGTCTCGGGAGACGCGGCCGATGATCACTGTCCCGGCCGGATCCTACAAAGCACTTCGACTCGTCGACTCCGCGGGCTTTGCGTTGATCTGTTCAGTTGTCACGCCGGCCTGGACTCCCGAAAGGGTCCGAATCGAACCGCCGGCGCAAATCATGCGGCCCTCATGGCTCGACGACCTCACGATGTCTGAGCTGACGACCGGGAACGTGAGTGCTCCGGGGCGTCCTGACCGGCCGCTGACCTGATCAGGGGTACAAGCCTTCGGCCCGGCGAACTTCAGTCACGTCGCGACATCATCGGCTGTCCGACTCATCAATGCCTCCTCGAGCCGATCGACGAGCAGGATGAAGGCGTCAGCGCCACGCTGCTCTTCGGTGCGTTTGTTGCGTGTTCCTCCGGGGAGGAAGCTGCGCATGTCCTCGGCGTGCAGCTCGGCCGTTATCCGTCCGAGCGCGTGCACGAGCGCCGCGCCGCTATCGCCAGCCAGTTTGCCTCCAAAGCTGGTCATGCCGGCGGACTCTTCGGAGTTCTCCATCAGGGCCGTGATCGCTTCGAGAAGCAGTTCGGCGGGTTCGTCTTCCACAAGGACATCAGTGATCGTCATGACGGCACGCTATGTCGTGCATCCGACAGCGATAGAGTTCTTCAGTTTCTGAACACGTTCAGAAAAGCGCTATCGTCGATGTATGGACACCGAGAGGCGGCAGGTCGCCGTGATCGCCGGCGGCAGCGGCTTCGTCGGACGAGCCGTTGTTCAGGCGCTCGCCGAAGACGGCTACGCGATCCGCCAGGTCGGGCGAACTGCGGCGGTCCAGTGGGACGATGCCGCGGCCCTGGCGGAGGCGGTCGACGGCGCGGACGTGGTCATCAACCTTGCGGGCAAGTCGGTCAGCTGTCGCTACACGGATCGCAATCGCACCGGCATCCTGAACTCGCGCGTTCACACGACGCGGGCGCTTCGGGAGGCGATCGCGGCAGCGCAGCGCCCGCCTCGGGTGTGGCTGAACGCCTCCACCGCGACGATCTACCGCCACTCGACCGATCACCCGAATACCGAAACAGAAGGCGAGATCGGCTCGGGGTTCTCGGTAGATGTCGCAACGTCGTGGGAGCGCGAGCTCTTCGCCGGCTCGCTTCCCGACACACGCCGGGTTGCGCTGCGGATGGCGATCGTCATCGGCGACGGTCCGGCGACCCGGATGCTGCTGAACCTCGCCCGGTGGGGGCTGGGCGGCACGCAGTTCGACGGATGGTGCCCCCCGCACCACCGCTACCGCGGCATCGGTGACCAACCGACCGGCCCGGCGCGGGCGCCCTGGTACCGCACTCGCGGACGCCAGAGATTCAGTTGGGTGCACACCGACGATGTCGTTGCGGCCGTGCGCTTCATCCGTGACGACCCGCGCATGTCGGGTCCCGTGAACGTCGCCTCGCCCCATCCGAGCGACAATCGCACCCTCATGCGAACGCTGCGCAGCGTGGTCGGTGCGCCGGTCGGGCTGCCCGCCCAGCGCTGGATGCTGGAAGCCGCGATGTGGGTGCTGCGCACCGAGCCCGAGCTGGTCCTGAAGAGTCGGTGGGTCGTGCCGCAGGCCCTGAGCGATGCCGGCTTCACATTCGGGCACACCGACCTGCGAGCAGCGCTCGTCGACGCGAAGGAGGCGATCGATGCCAGCTGAGGTTCGACACACGAAGGGTGAGCGCACCCGTGAGCGCATCCGCTCCGCGGCGCTGCGATCATTTCGCGAGAACGGGTACGACGCGACGACGATCCGGGGGCTGGCCGACGAGCTGGGGATGTCGGTGGGGGCGACGAACTACCACTTCGCGTCGAAGAATCACCTCATCCAGGAGCTGTACCTCGACGTGCAGGAGCGGCACTGGGCCGCGGCTCAGCCGCTCCTCGCCGACGCAACCGAGCTGATCGAGCGGCTGCGGATCGTCTTCGAGACCGGACTCGACCAGCTCGAGCCGTATCATGCCCACGCGGGAGAGTTCCTCTCGGCTGCGGTGTCGCCCCGGTCGCCGATCAACCCCCTGTCCGCTGAATCGGCAGAGGCTTTCGCGATCGTCGAGGGGCTGTTCGCGGAGGCGATCGACGGCGCGGCACCGACGCGGCTAACCGACGACGTGCGGGAGCGGATGCCGGATGCGCTCGTTCTCGCGCACCTTCTGCTCGCGCTGTTCTGGGTCTACGACACCTCAGAGGGCCGCCAGCGCACGCGGCTCCTGCTCGACAGGTCGCTGCGCCTGCTTTCGGCGGTGCTGCCGCTTGCTCGCCTTCCACTCGTTCGCGGGGCGGTAGCAGAGGTGCTCGCCCTGGTCGGCAGCGTCCGCGCCTGAGGGCCCGCGTCGGTGGCGCGAGCTATCGTGGGAGCGGCCACGAGCAGGAAGAGCGCGCAATGACTGACTTCGCCCGGCGCATGAACGCCATCACGATCGAGCAGCTTCGTGCCACCGGCGCGACGAAGTGGTCGGCAACGGATGGCTCGATCGGGGCCTTCGTAGCCGAGATGGATTTCGGTGTCGACCCGGCCATTACCGCCGCCCTTCATGCGGCGGTCGATGATGGCGCCTTCGGGTACATGCCGCAGCGCATCGCCGCTGATCTGTCGGATGCGACGGCGGG
>NZ_DBHD01000074.1:0-14379 GCF_002296025.1 Microbacterium sp. UBA837 | reverse complement strand
CGGGATGGGCATCGCCTACATCGTGCTGGCGATCACCTTCGGGTCCCTCCTTGCCGCGGGCATTCCCCTCGTGACCGCGGCGCTCGGCGTCGGACTCGCAGCGAGCGCCATCACGATCGTCGGTGCCCTCGTGCCGGTCTCCTCGACGGCTCCGGTCCTCGCGACGATGCTGGGCCTTGCTGTCGGTATCGACTACGCCCTGCTGATCACATCCCGGCACCGCGACAACCTCCGGGAGGGGATGGATCCGGCCGAGTCGGTAGCGGTGGCCATAGCAACGGCGGGCACGGCTGTCGTCTTCGCGGGGATGACGGTCATGATCGCCCTGGTAGGCCTCGGGGTGGCCGGGATCCCGTTCCTCACCGTCATGGGGCTGGGAGCTGCTGGCGCGGTGCTCACGGCGCTGTTGGTGGCTGTCACTCTGCTTCCGGCGATCCTCTCGCTCCTCGGCCGCCGACTCATCCCACGGGGTCGGGCCGTTCGTCGGGCCGCTCGCCGCGGCGCGGAGCCGGGACACACAGCGCGCTGGGTGAAGATCGTCACTCGTCAGCCGCTGCTGACCGCGCTCGGTGTCACCGCGGTGCTCGCGGTGATCGCGATCCCGGCATCCGGACTTCGTCTGACGCTGCCCGATGCCGGATACGATCCGCCCGGATCCGAGGCGCGCGTCGCCTACGATCTGCTCGACGAGGGTTTCGGACCCGGCTTCAACGGCCCGCTGCTGGTCACCGCCGACATCTCTCGCACGCTCCAGATCGAGCAGGCTCTCACCGCGCTCCAGGATGCATTCCAGGGCGTGCCCCGGATCACCGCGGTCTCGCAGGCGTTCCCGAACGAAGCCCTCGACATGGCTGTCGTGACGATCACTCCCGACAGCTCCCCGTCATCCGATCAGACCGCTCAGCTCGTGCAGACCCTGCGCGATCGCGCCGCGGCGTTCGAGGAGGCGAACGGCTTCACCTACGAGATCACCGGACAGACTGCCCTCGCCATCGACATCTCCGATCGCCTGGGCGCGGCGATGCTGCCGTTCGCGATCGTGGTCGTGGGGCTGAGCCTGGTGCTGCTGACGATCATGTTCCGCTCCATCGCCGTGCCGATCACCGCGACCTTCGGCTACCTCCTGACAGTGGGGGCGGGGCTCGGGATCGCCACCGTGGTCTTCGAATGGGGCTGGGGTGCATCCCTTCTGGGGGTCGGCAAGGTCGGCCCGGTGATCAGCTTCATGCCGATCCTCGTCATGGCTGTGCTGTTCGGACTCGCGATGGACTATCACGTGTTCCTCGTCTCACGGATGCGCGAGCGGTTCGTCGACACCGGCGACGCGCACGCCGCGGTACTCCAGGGCTTCTCCGCCTCCGCGCGGGTCATCACTGCCGCCGCGCTCATCATGTTCTCCGTCTTCTTCTCGTTCGTCCCCGGGGGAAACGCGATCATCCAGCCGATCGCTCTCGCGCTCGCGGTGGGGGTGCTCATTGATGCTTTCGTGGTGCGGATGACCCTGATCCCCGCCCTCATGGCACTGCTCGGTGCGCGCGCGTGGTGGTTGCCGCGCTGGTTGGTACGGGCATTGCCGGATGCTGACATTGAGGGTGAGGCAGTGCGCCGCATGCTCGATCAGCGAACCTGGCGCGAGGCCGATCGGGAGACGCGAGGGCGCGGCATCCATGCGCACGAGGCGACGTTCGGTGACTCGGCGCCGCTCACCGTCGATCTGCCGGAGTCCGGCGTCCTTGTGGTCCACGGCCCCGAAGCCGCAGCCGTCTGCGCAGGTCTCTCGGGCCGGATTCCCGGCATCGGCGGCGACCTTGCCGTCGGCGGTCGGCTCATCCCGTTCGAGAGAGAGCCGCTCTCTCGGGTCTCGGTCCTGGTTCCGGCGCTTCCTACGCCCACTGACGCGAGCACTCTCGTCGAACATGTGCGGCGACAGGTACGCCTGAACGGCAGCGGTGGTGATCACCGTGATCGGGTGCGCCGCGCGATCGAGCTCTGGGGGGAACTGACGGGCGGGCCGAACGTTCTCGACGAGGTCGATGTGCCGATGTCGCGTCTTGACGAGCACCAGCGGTGGACCCTCGATGCCGCTGCCGCGCTCGCATCGACGCCCGAGGTGACGGTCCTCGATCTGCAGCGCAGGCGAGATCAATCGGCGCTGCTTGACCGCATCCTGCGCACCGCGTCGGCCTCGACGACGCTCGTTGTCGCTGTCAGTGATCCCGTGGCCGAAGATGCACTTGCCCTGACCCCTCACGGCCGCGTCGTGAGGGTCCTCCTTGCAGACCGGTCACCTGAAGGTCGCAGCCGGCAAGACGTAAGCGACGAGGTGGTCGTATGACCGGGCTGTCGGGGCTGTTGACCGGTGGCGGTCGGGGCAGGGCGATCGCGCTCGCGGTCTTCGCGATCCTGATACCGCTGCTGGTCATGCTGACGCTGCTGCCGCGTCAGACCCAGGAACAGGTTCCCGTGGCGATCGTGAATCTTGATGTTCCGATCGAGGACGGGGGCACGCCCGTCGCCGCGGGCAAGCTCGTCACCGAGAACCTTCTGACAGCCGACGACGCGATCGCGTGGACCCTGACGGACACCGCGACAGCCGACCAGGGGCTCGCGCAGGGCACCTATCTCGCGGTGGTGACGATCCCGGCCGACTTCTCCCAGGACGTCGCAACCCTCGGCACTGATGCGCCGACGCAGGCTTCGCTGACAGTGCAGACCAGCACTCGTCACGGGTATCTCTCGGGCGTGCTGGCCGAAGCTCTGGCAGCGGGCCTTCCGCGCGGAGTGGAAGCTCAGCTCACGTCGGGGTATGTGTCAGGCACGCTGGCAGCCTTCACTGAGTTGCACACCGGAATCGGGCAGGCAGCCGACGGCGCGAGCGAACTCGCGAGCGGCATCGGGGACGCCGCGGGGGGAGCGGCAGTGCTCGCAGAGGGGCAGCGGGAGCTGGTCGCGGGGCTCGAGGGGATTGGAACGGTGCTTCGCGCCCTCCCGACAGGGGTCCGCGACCTGGGTGCGCTGAGCGCCGCAGCCGGGTCGGATGCCGCGGCTCTCGCGGGGTCGCTGGCCGGCGCTGCGATCGACGCCGAGGCGCTCTCGCTCGCGCAGGATCTCGGCGTCGCCGATCTCGACGCCCTCGCTGCGGTGATCTCCGCGGACCCGACCGTGCCAGCCGGCGACCTGCTCGATGACATCCTGGCCCTCCGCAGTGGGGCCGCCGCAATTGCATCGGACCTTCAGAATCAGGCCGGCGCTCTTGCCGGCGACGCCGTGGATGCCGCCGAACTCGCCGTCGGCGCCGACGCCGTGGCCGACCTCGCGGGGCCGGCGGCGTCAGCGCTCACCCAACTCGCGGCGGCTCAGCAGGAGGCGGTGTCCGGTGCGTCTGATCTCGCGGCCGGCGCTGCAGACCTTGCCAGCGGGCTCGATACCGCGGCCGGCGCCGCTGGTGAACTCGCGAGCGGCCTGGGTGAGGCGGCATCCAGCATCCCGAGTTATTCGAGTGCCCAGCAGCAGAGCATCGCGGCAACCGTCGCCTCGCCGATCGGCGTCACCACCACCAGCATCGGTGGCCCGGATTCCGCTCTGGCCGCGGCGGTGGCAGCGCTGGCGCCGGTGTCGCTGTGGCTGGGGGCGCTCGCCACCTTCCTCGTCGTTTCTCCCTTTGCGCGGGCGTCGCTCGTGACCCCGGCAACGTCCGCGCACATCGCCGCTGACGCTGCACTGGTTGCGATGGGAATCGCCGTTGTGCAGTCGGTGCTCGTGTGGCTGGGGGTTGCCGTCCTCGGTGTCGTCCCCGATCGGATCGCCGTCGCCTACGGGCTGACCCTTGCCGCCGCGGTGTCGTTCACGCTGTTCCACCAGGCACTCACCGCCCTGTTCGGTCGAGCAGGTCTCATCGTGTCGGTGCTCGCACTGGGTCTCCAGCTGGTGGCCGCAGGCACCCTTCAACCGGTTACCGAGGGTTCGCTGGCTGCCACGCCGTTCTCGATCCTGCCGTTGAGCGTTGCCCTGCAGGGCGCCGACGCTCTGGTGGGCGGGTCGCTACACGAAGTGCTCGGGGCTGCAGTCGGACTTCTGCTGTGGGCTGCGGTCGCCTTCGCTGGCACGGTCATCGGGGTGCGCCGCGCGCGCTCACGTGCCGTGAGCGCCCTGCTTCCGGCGTGAGCTCGCGCGTCGATTTGCGGCGTCGAGGCCTAGATCGGTACTCTCGCGACATGCTTCCGGCACCGCACGACCTCGTTGCTTTCGCGACGACGGTTCGCGTGCTGCGCCGACGTCTGGGCGGTCGCCGACTCTAGGCGACCCCGCTGCGCTGTCGCGCGCGGCGGTGTCGCCACCTCCGGCTCTGTGCTTTCGATGCACGACGAACCCAGACAATAAGGTGGAATCCATGACCTACTCGGTCGCCGTCTCTGGCGCCTCCGGATATGCCGGCGGCGAGATCCTGCGGCTCCTAGCCCAGCATCCTGATGTCGATATCCGCACCGTCACCGCCCACTCCAACGCCGGGCAGCCCCTCATCGAGCACCAGCCGCATCTGCGCTCGCTCTCGCATCTGACGTTGCAAGACACCACTCCCGAGACCCTTGCCGGCCACGACATCGTGGTTCTCGCATTGCCGCACGGACAGTCAGCGCAATACACGGATGCCCTCGGAGATGTGCCCCTCGTGATCGACGCCGGCGCCGATCACCGGTTGCGCGATGCGGCAGCGTGGGAGCAGTTCTACGGCGGGGCGCACCCTGAGCCCTGGGTCTACGGCGTTCCCGAGCTGCCCGTCGCGAGCGGGAAGATCCGTGACACCCTCGCGGGCGCGACTCGCATCGCCGCACCCGGCTGCAACGCCTCGACGGTGAGTTTGTCGCTCGCGCCGGGGGTGGCTGCCGGCGTGATCGATCCGAGCGACATCGTCAGCGTGCTCGCCGTCGGCCCGTCGGGGGCAGGGAAGAGCCTCAAACCGCACCTGCTGGCAAGCGAAGTGCTCGGCAGCGCGAACCCGTATGCGGTCGGCGGCACACACCGGCACATCCCCGAGATCCGTCAGGCGCTGCAGGATGCCGGAGGGACCGACGTCCGGATCTCCTTCACGCCCGTCATCGTCCCGATGGCCCGCGGAATCCTTGCGACTTCCACCGCGCCGATTGCTCCGGGAGCCACGGATGCCGACATCCGCGCGGCCTGGGAGCTGGCGTACGCCGACGAGCCGTTCGTCCAGCTGCTGCCGGAGGGACAGGTCCCTCGCACGGCCGACGTGGTCGGGGCCAACACTGCGCTCCTCGGGCTCGCGATCGACCGGGCCGCAGGCCGGGTCGTCGTCGTCGCCGCTGTCGACAACCTCGTCAAGGGCACGGCCGGTGCCGCGGTCCAATCCATGAACATCGCGCTCGGCCTTCCCGAGGGCCGCGCCCTCACTACGAACGGAGTGGCACCGTGACCGTCACCGCGCCCGCAGGGTTCGAGGCGGCAGGAGTTGCCGCCGGACTCAAGTCGACCGGAAAGCCGGATGTCGCCGTGGTGGTCAACCGCGGGCCGCTCACCGTCGGTGCTGCCGTCTTCACGAGCAACCGCGCCAAGGCAAACCCGATTCTCTGGTCCGAACAGGCCATCCAGGACGGCGTCGTCGAAGCCATCGTGCTCAACTCCGGCGGCGCGAACTGTTTCACGGGTTCGTTCGGGTTTCTGACGACCCACCTGACCGCGGAGCGCGCCGCCGAGCTGCTCGGAGTGAGCGCCGGCGACATCCAGGTCTGTTCCACCGGCCTCATCGGAACCGGCGATCAGGTCTTCCGCGACAAGGTCCTCGCGGGAACCGAAGCCGCGATCGGTGCCCTGTCGCCGGATGGCGGCGAGGATGCTGCCCGAGCGATCATGACCACCGACTCCCGCCCGAAGACCACCACCATCACCGTTGACGGCTGGACGATCGGCGGAATGGCCAAGGGCGCCGGAATGCTCGCGCCCGGGCTCGCGACGATGCTCGTCGTTCTCACCACCGATGCCGTCCTCAGCGCGGCAGAAGCCGACGGACACCTGCGTGCTGCGACGCGCGTGAGCTTTGACCGCCTCGACTCCGACGGGTGCATGTCCACGAACGACCAGGTGACCTTGATGGTCAGCGGTGCGAGCGGCGTCACGCCCGAGCCGGGTGCCTTCCGCACCGCGCTCATCGCGGTCTGCACCGACCTCGCGACCCAGCTGCAGTCAGACGCCGAGGGGGCCAGCCACGACATCACGATCGAGGTGATCCACGCGGCATCCGAAGACGACGCCGTCGAGGTGGGACGCTCGGTTGCGCGCAACAACCTCTTCAAGGCGGCGATCTTCGGCAACGACCCGAACTGGGGGCGCGTGCTCGCGGCGATCGGGACGACGGATGCCGCTTTCGACCCCTATGCCGTGGATGTCACGATGAACGGTGTCCGCGTGTGCTCCGACGGCGGTCCCGACCAGCCCCGCGAACTCGTGGATCTCACCCCTCGGGCAACGAGCGTCGTCATCGACCTCAAGGTGGGCGATGCCTCGGCCACCATCTACACCAACGACCTCACCCACGACTACGTTCACGAGAACAGCGCCTACTCGTCATGACTGACCTGCAAGAGACCACGCCCGACGAGGCTGCCGAGAAGGCAGCCGTGCTGATCGAGTCGCTGCCGTGGCTCAAGCGCTTCCGCGACCAGATCGTGGTCGTCAAATACGGCGGCAATGCGATGGTGTCCGAAGAACTTCAGCGCACGGTCGCCGAAGACATCGCGTACCTGCGTTACGTCGGCGTCAAGCCCGTGGTGGTCCACGGGGGAGGCCCGCAGATCTCCCGCATGCTGGAGCGCCTCGACATCCCGAGCGAGTTCCAGGGCGGATACCGCGTCACGAACACCGAGGCGATCTCGGTCGTGCGCATGGTCCTCACCGGCCACATCAACCCGCAGCTCGTATCGAAGATCAATGCGCACGGCCCGTTCGCCGCCGGCCTCTCGGGTGAGGACGCCGGGCTGTTCGGCGGCCGCCGCCGCGGGGTTGTCGTCAACGGTGAAGAGGTCGACCTCGGGTCGGTCGGGGATGTCGTTCACGTGAACCCGACGGCGGTCCTCGACCACCTCGCGGCGGGCCGCATCCCCGTCGTGTCCTCGATCGCGCCCGACCTGGATCGTCCGGGACACACCTTGAATGTCAACGCCGACGCGGCGGCGGCGGCGCTCGCGGTGTCGCTGAATGCCGCCAAGCTCGTCATCCTCACCGACGTCCCCGGACTGTACGCGGACTGGCCGAATCGTGACTCGCTGGTCTCTCACCTGAGCTCGACGGAGCTGCGAACGATGCTGCCGACGCTGGAGTCGGGAATGGTCCCCAAGATGCAGGCGTGTCTGGACGCCGTCGACGGGGGAGTCGACACGGCGGCGATCATCGACGGGCGCGTGCCGCACTCGCTCCTGATCGAGGTCTTCACGAGTAAGGGCATCGGAACCGAAGTGGTGAGCGCATGAGTGCAGTACTCCCCGAGACGAAAAGAGGCGCAATGAACGACGAGGCACCGACCACGGCATCCTGGCAGCACGATGCCCGCCGCGACCTTCTTGCCAACGCCGGAGACCGCCTTGCGCTGTTCACCCGCGGTGAGGGCGCCTACCTGTGGGATGACGCGGGTAAGCGCTACCTGGACTTCCTTGCCGGTATCGCGGTGAACTCGCTCGGGCACGCACACCCCGCGTTCGTCGAGGCGGTTTCTGCTCAGGCCGCGACCCTCGCGCACGTGTCGAACTACTTCGCCACCCCGCCGCAGCTCGGCCTGGCCGCGAAGCTCAAGCGACTCGCGGGAACCGGTGATTCCGGCCGCGTGTATTTCTCGAACTCGGGTGCGGAGGCCAACGAAGCGGCGTTCAAGCTCGCCCGGCTGCACGGCGGAACTGACCGGCCCCGGATCCTCGCCCTCACCGATGCCTTCCACGGGCGGACGATGGGCACCCTCGCCCTCACGGGAAAGCCGGCCATGCAGGAACCGTTCCTTCCGATGGTTCCTGGTGTGGAGTTCCTGGACTCGACGATCGAGGCTCTCGAAGCCGCGATGGATGACTCGGTCGCAGCCCTCATCCTCGAACCGATCAAGGGTGAGGCTGGCGTCCTCCCGCTCCCGGACGGCTATCTCGAAGCCGCGCGCGAGCTGACCCGCCGCCACGGTGCGCTCCTCATCCTTGATGAGATCCAGACCGGGGCCGGTCGCACCGGCGAATGGTTCGCCTTTCAGCACACGGGTATCACCCCGGATGCCATCACCGTGGCAAAGGGTATTGGCGGCGGATTCCCGATCGGGGCGCTCATCACCTACGGCGAGGCGAGCGAGCTGTTCTACCCCGGCACCCATGGGTCGACGTTCGGGGGGAACGCGCTGGCTACCGCGGTCGCGGGGGCGGTGCTCGACGAGATCGAGCGCGCCGATCTGGTGACCAACGCCCGCATCCGTGGCGGGCAGGTGCGTGAGGGCATCCTCGCGATCGACTCCCCGCTGATCGCCGGATGCCGCGGGCAGGGACTGCTCCTGGGCGTGGCGCTGACCCGCCCCGTCGCGAAGGCCGTCGTCGCCGCGGCGCAGGAACACGGACTCATCGTCAACGCCGCCAACGACGACACGATCCGGATCGCGCCGGCCCTGACGATCGGCGACGTCGAGATCGACGAGTTCCTGACCCTCTTCACCGCGGCTCTGTCCACCGTGACCGACGCCCTCATGCTCGACGAGACCTCGCAGCCCGACGAGACCTCGCAGCCCGACCACAAGGAAGCCGCGCAATGACCCGTCACCTGCTTCGCGACGATGACCTGACCCCGAAGGAGCAGGCAGAGATCCTTGCCCTTGCGGCAGACCTGAAGAAGGACCGCTGGAAGGTTCAGCCGCTGGCTGGCCCGCAGACCGTCGCGGTGATCTTCGACAAGTCATCCACGCGTACGCGCGTGTCGTTTGCTGTCGGAATCGCCGATCTCGGCGGGTCGCCGCTGATCATCTCGACCGCCAACAGTCAGCTGGGCGGCAAGGAGACCCCCGCCGACACCGCCCGCGTGCTCGAGCGGCAGGTGGCCGCGATCGTCTGGCGCACCTATGCGCAGGCAGGCCTCGAAGAGATGGCTGCCGGCACGCGGGTGCCCGTCGTCAATGCGCTCAGCGACGACTTCCATCCGTGTCAGATCCTCGCCGATCTGCTCACAATCCAGGAGCACAAGGGCGAGCTGAAGGGCCTCACGCTCGCCTTCTTCGGGGACGGGCGCACCAACATGGGGCAGTCCTATGTGCTCGGCGGGGTCACGGCCGGCATGCATGTGCGCGTCGCCTCCCCGGTGGAGTACGCACCGCGTGAGGATGTCGTGGCCGACGCCGACCGCCGCGCCGAGCAGACCGGCGGTTCGGTCGCGCTCTACACCGACCCCAACGAGGCTGCCGCCGGCGCAGACATCATCGTCACCGACACCTGGGTCTCGATGGGCAAGGAGGACGAAAAGCTCCAACGGCTTCGCGACCTCACGCCCTACAAGGTGTCGCAGGAACTCATGAGCCTCGCCAAGGACGACGCGATCTTCATCCACTGCCTCCCCGCCGACCGCGGGTACGAAGTGGATGCCGAGGTGATCGACGGCCCGCAGAGCGTCGTGTGGGACGAAGCCGAAAACCGACTCCACGCGCAGAAGGCGCTGCTGGTGTGGCTGCTGCAGCAGCAGTAGCCGACCGGGTCGTCGGGAATCTGCGCCGCCTGGACGGGCCGCCGCGGATTCCGGGGCTGGACCTTGCCCGCGGGCTCGCCGTGATCGGGATGCTCGCGGCTCACCTGTTCACGCTGCCCGAGATCGACTGGACCGATCCGGTGACCTGGGGTGGGATCGTCGGCGGTCGCTCGTCGATTCTGTTCGCGACTCTCGCCGGCGTCTCGATCTCGATCGTCACCGCCGGCCCACGCGCCCCCCGCGCCCCGGGCAGGTGGCTGGCCTGGCGAGCTCTCGTGCTCTGGGTCATCGGAATCGCACTGATCCTCACGGGTGTGCCGGTGTACGTCATCCTGCCGGCGTACGCGATCCTGTTCGCCGCGGCGATTCCTTTCGTGCGCGTGCGCACAGCGACGCTGTGGGTCTGGGCTGTCGCGGTGGCGCTTATCGTGCCGTGGCTGCTTCCGCCGATCGAGGCTGCGCCGTTCTGGGACACGGCGCCGGGCGAAGCGGTGTTCCTCCTGACCGGATGGGCCTACCCAGCTCCGCTCTGGCTTGCGTTCCTGCTGGCCGGAATGGCGGTCGGCCGCCTCGACCTCGCGCGGGCAGGAGTGCTGTGGGTCACGGCGGGCGCGGGTCTTGTGACTGCCGCGGTAGCAGAGACCCTCGCGGTCGTTGTTCCAGCCCCCGACGGGTACCTCGGCCAGGTGTGGCGGGCCAGCGAGCACAGTGGTGGCATCCTCGAGGTGTGGGGCTCGGGTGGGTTCGCCATCGCGATCATCGCCCTGTGCGTGCTGCTGTGCCGTACTATCCTGCGCGCCGTCGTGCTTCCGATCCGGACCCTGGGCGCGATGCCGCTGACGGCATACTCTGCGCAGATCGTCGTGTGGGCGGTGTGGGCGCTCATCGCACTGGGGACGACATCCGACCTGTTCGGGTTCCGGGCCCTGAACCTGTTCTGGCCGATGACGCTCGGGATCATCGCAGCCTGCTTCGCGTGGGCACTGCTGCTCGGGCGCGGCCCTCTCGAGCGGCTGGTCGATACGGTGTCGCGGCCGCGCGCGGATAGGCTGGCACGATGACTGCGACGGGTGATGCAACGCACGATGGCGCCCTCTGGGGTGCGCGATTCGCTTCGGGTCCATCGCCCGAACTTGCGGCCCTGAGCGTGTCCACCCACTTCGACTGGGCACTCGCCCCTTACGACATCCGGGGATCGCGTGCCCACGCGTCAGCCCTCGAGGCTGCTGGCTATCTCAGCGCCGACGAAGCTGCCAGCATGCGCGCGGGGCTCGATGAGCTCGCTGCTGCAGTCACCCGCGGCGAGGTCGTTGCCCGGCCTCAGGATGAAGACGTCCACGGTGCGCTCGAGCAGGCGCTCATCGAGATCGTCGGTCCCGAGCTCGGCGGAAAGCTCCGAGCCGGGCGCAGCCGAAACGACCAGATCGCGACGCTGGTGCGGATGTACCTCCTCGACCACACGCGGACGCTGGTACGTGAGATCGTCCGTCTCATCGATGCCATCGTCGCCCAGGCTGAGGCCCACCCGGCTGCGATCATGCCGGGGCGAACTCACCTGCAGCACGCCCAACCCATCCTGCTGGCGCACCACCTGCTCGCTCACGCGTGGCCGCTCGTGCGCGACCTCGAACGGCTCCGCGATTGGTCGACGCGGGCATCGGTGTCGCCCTACGGCGGGGGAGCGCTCGCCGGATCCACTCTGGGACTTGATCCCGCGCTTGTCGCTGCAGAACTGGGGCTCTCTCGGCCCGCAGAGAACTCGCTGGATGGAACCGCGGCGCGCGACGTCGTCGCCGAGTTCGCGTTCATCGCCGCGCAGATCGGGGTCGATCTGTCGCGCTTTGCCGAAGACATCATCGTGTGGAACACGCGGGAGTTCGGCTTCGTCACGCTCGATGATGGCTACTCGACCGGCTCGAGCATCATGCCGCAGAAGAAGAACCCTGATATCGCGGAACTGGCGCGGGGCAAGGCGGGGCGCCTGATCGGAAACCTCACCGGGCTGCTGGCCACGCTCAAGGGCCTGCCCCTGGCGTACAACCGTGATCTGCAGGAAGACAAGGAACCCGTCTTCGATTCGGTGCGGACGCTCGAGACGGTGTTGCCCGCCTTCGCCGGGATGGTGGCGACCCTGCGTTTTGACACCGACCGGATGGCGGAGCTTGCACCGCAGGGCTTCTCTCTTGCCACGGATGTCGCGGAGTGGCTCGTTCGGGAGGGCGTTCCCTTCCGTGATGCGCATGAGATCTCCGGGAAGCTTGTGCAGGCGTGTGAAGTTCGGGGGATCGGACTCGAAGACGCCGACGACGACCTGCTTGCGGGGGTCTCGCCGCGGCTCACGCCGGGGGTCCGCGAGGTCCTGACGATCGAGGGGTCGGTTTCCAGTCGCACCGGCGTGGGCGGAACCGCTCCGGAGCGGGTTGCCGAGCAGCGCGCGGAACTGATTTCGCGTGTGCAGGACGCTGCGCACGCGCTGGGGCTGTGACGGGACTGATAGACCCAAAAAATCAGCCCGGGGCTTATTATCTCGCTTCATAAGCGATAGACTGCTTGTGTGACCGTCGCGGTGATCGCAGATATCGTCGGATCCCGGCGCCTCGCCGACCGGGGTGCCGCGCAGCGCGAGCTCGAGGCGACTATCGCGCGCGTCAACGCTGACCGGCCGACAGCGATCGTCCCGCTGACGGCGACGTTCGCCGATGAATTCCAGGCGGTCTTCGCGGAACTCGATCACGCGCTCGCGTGGCTCCTGTTGCTCCAGCTTGCTCTTCCCGAAGAGATCGAGCTGCGCTTCGGGATCGGCATCGGCACCGTGGGGGCCGTTTCGTCAGCAACCGACCGCATCTCCGACGGGCCCGGTTGGTGGTCAGCCCGGGATGCCGTCGAGGCCGTGCACCGCCTCCAGGATCGCGCCGTGCCGCGCGCGCGGACGCGCGTTGTCGCAGCTTCGGGGGAGGATGCCGCCATGGCCGAGCGTGTCCGATCCGTCAACGCATACCTGCTCGTCCGCGATGAGATCGTCGGCGCGATGACGTCACGCACGCGCCGCCTCGCTTATGGTCGCTGCCTCGGTCGAACGCAGCACGACCTCGCCGCAGAGGAGGGGATCACGCAGTCCGCGGTCTCCCAAGCGCTCGCCGCCGGCGGAGCCGCAGGACTCGTGGCCGGCTTCCAGATCCTGGACGAAGCGTCCGGATGATCGCCGCCGGCATCGTGCTCCTGACAGTCGGTGGCGTCGACCTCACTCGGCGTTCGCTGACCGGGATGCGTCGCGCGATCGTTCTGGCCGTGCTCGGACTCGTGTTGCTGATCGCCTCGGGTGGCGCGGATGCCGCGGTCTGGAGCTTCGTCGCCGTCGGCGTGGCCGCGGTCTGGGCTCTGGCCACCCCGGATCGCCGGGGCGGGCGAGCCGGGTTCTGGCCGGTCGCGCTCGTGGTAGCTGTCGCTGCTCTCGCCGTCGCGCTTCTCGGCGTCCGAGAAGACCAGGGGCCGCTCGGCGAGGTGTGGCCCTCCCACTCGCCGCTGGGCGCGGTGAGCCTGGACGTCGCAGTGCTCGTCGCCGGAGCGTTGGTCTTCCTTCTTGAATCCGGGAACGTGATCGTGCGAATCGCGCTCCGAGACGGCGACGTGCCCGTTGAGGAGCGTGCGGCGACGCTGAAGGGCGGACGACTCATCGGTCCGATCGAGCGGGTGCTCGTCTTCGCCCTTACCCTCACCGGCGCGTTCACGCTCCTGGCCGCGGTGCTTGCAGCGAAGGGCATCGTCCGCTTTCCCGAGATCTCCCGGGACGGAGAGGGCGGCATCCGCGCGGAGTACTTCCTCATCGGGAGCCTCGTGAGCTGGACGACTGCCCTCGCTGTAGCTTTCCTCGTATGGTGGGGGACCTCGATCTGACGCCGCGGTCAGCGGTGGGCGCGCTGCTAGCCTGAGATTCGTGGCAGAACTCACGACCGATTCCCCCGTCCGCGCGTTGGAGCCCGCGAACGACCCTTCGTTCGAATCGGTCTGGGACGAGATCGTTTGGCGTGGTTTGGTGCACGTTTCCACCGATCAGGAGGCGCTGCGCGCGCTGCTGGAGGGCGGCCCGATCACGTACTACTGCGGCTTTGACCCGACGGCGCCGAGCCTGCACCTGGGTAACCTCGTGCAGCTGCTCCTGCTGCGTCGGCTGCAGCTCGCGGGGCACCGACCGCTCGGCCTGGTCGGGGGATCGACCGGCCTGGTGGGCGATCCGCGACCGACAGCCGAGCGGACTCTGAACACGCGCGAGACCGTTGCCGAGTGGGTGTCGCGACTGCGCAGCCAGGTGGAGCGCTTCCTCAGCTTCGAGGGGGAGAACGCCGCACGCATCGTCAACAACCTGGACTGGACGGCGCCGCTGTCGGCGATCGACTTCCTTCGCGAGATCGGCAAGCACTACCGCGTTGGCACCATGCTGAAGAAAGACGCGGTCAGCGCTCGTCTGAACTCGGAGGCGGGGATCAGCTACACGGAGTTCAGCTACCAGATCCTTCAGGGGCTCGACTATCTCGAGCTGTACCGGACCTACGGCTGTGTTCTGCAGACCGGCGGCAGCGATCAGTGGGGGAACCTCACCAGCGGCGTGGATCTGATTCACCACGCCGAACATGCGTCGGTTCACGCCATCGGCACGCCGCTGATCACCAACAG
>NZ_DBHD01000034.1:0-5124 GCF_002296025.1 Microbacterium sp. UBA837 | reverse complement strand
CTCTTCGCCCTCTTCTTCCCCTGGGGCATCGCCTAACCGTTCAGCCGAGTTGTCCCTCGCCCAGCCGAGTTGTCCCTCGCCCAGCCGAGTTGTCCTTCACCCAGCCGAGTTGTCCCTCGCCAAGGCACCACGAACGACGGATGCCGCGACCCGCGCCTCCTGAGAGGGCGGTGTCGCGGCATCCTGTCGCAGGTGTGATCAGCGCTTGCCAGCGAGGTCACGCCCGACGATCTCGCGCATGATCTCGTTGGTACCGCCGTAAATGCGGTGGACGCGAGCGTCGAGGAACGCGCGCGCGATCGGGTACTCCGTGATGTAGCCGTACCCGCCGTGCAGCTGGACCCCGAGGTCAAGGACCGCCCACTCTCGCTCGGTCGCCCAGAACTTGTACTTCGCGGCCTCCTCGGCCGAGAGCTTCTTGTCGGCGTACGCGCGCATAACCCGATCGGTATATGCCCACAGCGCCTCGACGTCGGCAGCCATGTCGGCAAGCCGGAATCGGGTGTTCTGGAAGTCAGCGATCCGCTCCCCGAAGGCCTCGCGGTCCTTCGTGTAGGCCAAGGTCCAGTCCAGGGCTGCCTGAGCCGCGGCGGCACCCGCGACACCGATCGACATGCGCTCGAGGGGCAGGTTCATCATGAGCTGCACGAAGCCCATGCCCTCGCGGCCGCTGATGAGGTTCTCCTCGGGAACGAAGACGTCGCTGAACGAAAGCTCAGCGGTGTCGTGGCCGTGGAAGCCCATCTTGTGCAGCTTCTTGCCGTGGTCGAAGCCTTCCATACCGTTCTCGATGAGCATCAGGCTGAAGGCATCCGGGCGGTTGCCCTCGCCGGTCTTGACGAAGGTGACCACCAGGTCGGCGGTCTTGCCGCTGGAGATGAAGGTCTTGGCGCCGTTGACGACGTAGCCGCCGTCGACTTTCTTCGCGATCGTCTTGATGCCGCGAAGGTCGCTTCCTGCGCCGGGCTCGGTCATGGCGAGCGCACCGATCACCTCACCGGTCGCCATACCGGGAAGCCACTTCTCCTTCTGCTCCTGGGTACCCATGTGCACGAGGTAGGGCACGGCCAGGTCGTCCTGGATGCCGAAAGCACCGGCCAGCGATCCCGAGCCTGCCGCGATGACCTCTTCCATGACGATCGCGCGGAAACGGTAGTCCTGCAGCATCCCGGCGCCGCCGAACTCCTCCGGCACCGACAGGCCGATAAGCCCGGACTCACCGGCGGCCTTCATCGTGTCGCGGTCGATCTCGCCTTCGGCATCCCACCGGGCAATCGCCTCGTTCGTGACGTAACGCTTGACGAACTCCTTGACGACGTCGCGGAACGCCTCGTGGTCTTCGTCGTAGATGTCGCGCTCCATGTGAGCCCTTCCTTCCACATCGATGGCGCGGGCCTGCCGGAATCGGCGGATCGGCCCCGTCGCCGACGCGATTCTATGCCCGCGTACCGGTGCAGCTTCGAACCCCGTGTGGGATTGCGGTTCACGTCGGGCGGTACTGCGTCTCGCGTTTGTAGGATGCCTCCAGGTTCGGCATCCAGTTCGGGCAATCCAACCTGCGGGTTGACAGTTGATCGTATTTTTGTTCGACTGTGCGCATGCGGTGGAACGGGCAGACGATCGGCGCGAGCGATGGCAACGCGCTGCCCGGAATGGAGCACCTCGGCGGCTTCGTCCGATCCGTTACGACACCCGAGTTCGCGGGGATGACCTTTCACGAGGTCGTCGCCAAGAGCGCCCTCAACCACGTGCCCGGCGCCTCGGGGATGCCGTTCGACTGGACAGTGAACCCCTACCGCGGATGCAGTCATGCCTGCTCGTACTGCCTAGCTCCGGAAACCATGATCCTGCTCGCCGACGGCCGCACCCGCGCCCTCGGCGATCTTCGAGTCGGAGAATCGATCATCGGCACCGAACGCCGCGGAGAGTACCGCCGGTACGTTGCCACAACGGTGCGCGCGAAGTGGGCGACGGTCCGACGCGCACACCGCGTGACCCTCGCCGATGGGACAGAGCTCGTCGCAAGCGCCGATCACCGCTTCTTGACCGAGCGAGGCTGGAAGCACGTGACGGGAGCGATGAGTGGACCGGAGCAGCGTCCCTACCTAACTTTTAACAACCGGCTGATGGGTTTCGGGATTGGAGCGGCGAGAGTCACAGGGCACGACGCCACCGACAGATGGTGGCGGCTGGGCTACCTTGCGGGGATGATTAAGGGCGACGGGATGATTCTGCACAAGACATACCCGCGTGGGGGTCGCACCGGCGCGATTCACGCCTTTCGGCTCGCTCTCGCGGACACGGAGGCTCTCGAACGCACCCAGGCGCTATTGGCGCTCGAGGGAATCCCCACCAACGTCAGGCCGTTTACAGCCGCAACCGAGCAGCGGCGCGCCATGCTCGCTATCCATACAGCACGCAAAGAGGCGGTGGCCGCAATTGAGGCCCTTATCCAGCGACCTACAGACCCGAGCGAGGAATGGCTGGCCGGATACCTGGGCGGGATCTTCGACGCCGAAGGCTCCTGTTCGCGGGGTGTGCTGAGAATCAGCAACAAGAACGAGGACGTGCTCGGTACGGTCCGCGAGGCACTTGCGTGCTTTGATATCCCTGCCGTCACCGAGGGGCCGCGGCCGAACGGGGTGAGCGCTATCCGGGTCACGGGCGGGCTGGCTTCGCGAATGCGTTTCTTCGAGATCTCACGGCCCGCGATCACGAGAAAGCTCTCGATCGTCGACGGTGCGGTGAAGACATCGAGTGACCTCCGCGTCGTCGGAATCGAAGACCTCGGGCACAGCATCGACATGGTCGACATCACGACCGGCACCGGTGATTTCATCGCGAACGGCGTCATCAGTCACAACTGTTTCGCCCGAGGCACGCACGAGTATCTCGAGCTGGACGCCGGGCGCGACTTCGATTCGCAGATCGTCGTGAAGGTCAACGTCGCCGACGTGCTGCGCACGGAACTCGCGCGACCCTCCTGGACGGGCGACCCAGTCATGCTCGGCACGAACACCGACCCCTATCAGCGGGCCGAGGGACGGTACCGACTCATGCCCGGGATCATTCAGGCGCTGACGGATGCCGGTACCCCGTTCTCGATCCTCACGAAGGGCACGCTGCTGCGCCGCGATCTTCCGCTTCTGACGGAAGCCTCCCGTGAGGTCGACATCTCGCTCGCGATGTCGATCGCCGTCTTCGACGATGCACTACAGCGCACCCTCGAGCCGGGGACCCCGAGCGCCGCGGCGCGGCTCGAGACCGTCCGCGCAGCGACGGATGCCGGATTCCGCGTCACTGTGTTCCTAATGCCGATCCTCCCCCACCTCACGGATTCGATCGCCACGCTCGATGACGCACTGGGGCGCATCCGCGCAGCCGGTGCACACCGGGTGGTCTTCGGCGCGCTGCACCTGCGGCCGGGGGCGAAGCAGTGGTTCTGGCAATGGCTTGAGCGGGAGCATCCGGAGTTGGTCGGCTCGTATCGCGGACTCTATCCGGGCGCTTCCGCCTACGCGCCGAAGGCCTACCGGCAATGGCTGGCCAAGCGCGTCCGTCCGCTGCTGCGGGTGCACGGACTGACCGGCCACGCCGAAGAAGAAGCTCCCCCACGCGAGCCGGTCCCCGGTCTGGCTGCGCGCCGCGCGGCGGCATCCGTCGTCACGACCTCGCGCGGCAGGCGGGCTGACGCCGCCGCCATGCTGTTCTGACGCCGCTGACGACTCCTCTTCGACGTAGGACAAATACCCGAGGTAGGACGATCCGGTGGGGATTCGTCCTACCTCGGAGATATTTCCTACCTAGCGCAGGGTGCCAGAGGCGCGGGAGTGCCGGGAGTGGTGCGGCGCGTCAGGCGTCGACGTCGGCGAGCTGACGGCCCGCGATCTCCTCGAGCAGGTCGTCGCCGATGCGCGCGTCCTCGAACGGCGCGTCGATCTCGGCGCGGTCGAGCATCTCGGTCATCCGGCGACGACGCTGACGCGTGATGAGCGTCACAACGCGGCCCTCACGACCGGCCCGCCCTGTGCGACCCGAGCGGTGCAGGTACGTCTTGTACTCGTCGGGAGCATCGGCCTGAACTACCAGGTCGATGTCATCGACGTGGATGCCGCGCGCGGCGACATCCGTGGCGACGAGCACCCGCACCCGCCCCGAGGTCAGCTTCTCGAGGTTCCGCGTGCGCTTGGCCTGGTTCAGGTCCCCGTGCAGCGCGAGGGACGGGATGCCGGCGTCGTCGAACTGCTCCGCGAGCATCTCGGCGTACGCACGCGTGCGGGCGAACACGAGGGTCTTGCCGTCGCGGTCGACGAGCGAGGTCAGGATCTCTGCCTTGTCGCGGTGGTCGATCACGAGAACACGGTGCTCGATGGTGCTCGAATCCTGGTCCTCGCCAGCAACCTCGTAGACGGCGGGCTCGACGAGGAACTCGTCGACGAGCGCGGCAACTTCACGGTCGAGCGTCGCCGAGAACAGCAGCTTCTGACTGCCGTCCGCGGTGAGGCGCAGGATACGCTGCACCGGCTCGAGGAAGCCCAGCTCGCACATGTGGTCGGCTTCATCCAGGACCGCGATCCGAACCTCGGAGAGGTCGAGTTTGCCCTGTTCGACGAGGTCTTCGATGCGGCCCGGCGTGCCGACGATGACGTCGACGCCCTTCTTGAGGGCACCGACCTGGCGCGCCTGCGGCACGCCACCGTAGATCTGCGTCGTGAACAGGCCGACGCTGCGGGCGATCGGCTGGATCGTCCGGTCGATCTGCAGCGCGAGCTCACGCGTGGGAGCGAGAACCAGAGCCTTGGGAGAGCGACCGAACTCACGACGGCTTCCTGCCTGCGAACGCAGAATGCTCTCCACGAGCGGGGCGCCAAAGGCGATGGTCTTGCCCGAGCCGGTGCGGCCGCGGGCTAGCACGTCGCGTCCCTCGAGGATCGGAGCGATGGTCGCAGCCTGGATCGGGAACGGCGATGCCGCCCCCAGCTCGGCGAGCACACGGACGATGTTCTCGCCGAGCCCCAGGTCACCGAAACCGACGCCCTCGACAGCGTCAGCCTGAACGGCCTCGGCCTGCAGACGCTCGTGGACGACATCCACGTGCTCTTCGTGGGCAGCCGTGCGCGTCGG
>NZ_DBHD01000188.1:0-9727 GCF_002296025.1 Microbacterium sp. UBA837 | reverse complement strand
GGAGGACCCGCATGACAGACATCGATTGGGACAGGCTGCGCACCGAGGCAATCTCGGCCATGCGCCGCGCCTACGCCCCGTACTCGAACTACTCGGTCGGAGCGGCAGCGCTCGTCGATGACGGCAGGACCGTCTCGGGCTGCAACGTCGAGAACGCTTCGTACGGTGTCGGACTGTGCGCTGAATGCGGACTCGTCTCGGCACTGCACATGAGCGGCGGCGGCAGGCTGACTGCCTTCGTGTGCGTCAACGGTGCGGAGGAGATCATCATGCCGTGCGGTCGGTGTCGACAGCTCCTCTACGAGCACTCCGCGCCTGGCATGCTGCTGCACACCGTCTCCGGTATCCGCACGATCGATGAGGTGTTGCCGGATGCCTTCGGGCCCCGTGACCTCGAGGAGGCACGCGCATGAGCGAGGCGCCGATCGAGCCGTTCGACGCCGTTGACGTCATCCGTATCAAGCGTGACGGGGGCGCCGTTCCTGAGTTGGAGCTGCGCTGGATGGTCGATGCCTATACCCGCGGATATGTTGCTGATGCGCAGATGGCCGCGTTCGCGATGGCAACCCTGCTCAACGGGATGCAGCGCAACGAGATCCGGGTGATGACCGATGCGATGATCGCGTCGGGGGAGCGCATGAGCTTCGCGGGGCTCGGTAAGCCGACTGTCGATAAGCACTCGACGGGCGGGGTGGGAGACAAGATCACGCTGCCGCTCGCGCCACTGGTGGCATCCTTCGGCGTCGCCGTGCCGCAGCTGTCGGGGCGAGGCCTCGGGCACACCGGCGGAACTCTCGACAAGCTCGAGTCCATCCCGGGCTGGCGCGCGGCGCTCTCGAACGAGGAGATGACGGCGCAGCTGCGGGACGTGGGTGCCGTGATCTGCGCAGCCGGATCCGGCCTTGCTCCTGCCGACAAGAAGCTCTATGCGCTGCGCGATGTCACTGGCACCGTCGAGGCCATCCCCCTCATCGCCTCGAGCATCATGTCGAAGAAGATCGCCGAGGGCACTGACTCGCTCGTGCTGGATGTGAAGTTCGGCTCAGGTGCGTTCATGCGCGACGTGGATCGTGCTCGCGAACTCGCACGCACGATGGTGGCGCTGGGCACTGACTCCGGGGTGGCCACGACAGCGCTGCTGACCAACATGGACACGCCGCTCGGCCTTGCGATCGGCAATGCGAACGAGGTCAGGGAATCCGTCGAGGTGCTCGCAGGCGGCGGACCTGCCGACGTCGTGGAGCTCACCCTCGCTCTGGCCCGAGAAATGCTCGCATTGGCGGGCCAGCCGGATGCTGATGTCGAGGCGGCGCTCGCCGATGGACGCGCCATGGACTCGTGGCGCGCGATGATCCTCGCCCAGAGCGGGGACCCGGATGCCGAGCTTCCCGCCCCGCGCGAGACCCACACCGTCACCGCACCTCGCGCTGGGGTTGTGACCCGCATGGAGGCCCTGCCGTTCGGTGTCGCTGCGTGGCGTCTGGGCGCCGGCCGTGCGCGCGCCGAAGATCCCGTCATCCACGCAGCAGGCATCGACCTGCACGTCAAGCCGGGCGATTCGGTGGCCGCCGGTGCGCCGCTGTTCACACTCTCGGCGCAGGATGCGGCGCGCTTCCCTCGTGCACTGGACGCGCTCGAGAACGCGTGGGAGATTGGTGACGCCGAGCTCTCGCGCACACCCATCGTCCTCGAGCGCATCACCGCCTGAGCATCCTTCGTTCTTCCCCGCGCCCGCCATCCCCACACTCAGGAGCCCTCATGTCGATCGATCAGCACGGTGACCACGTCTTGCAGGGGATGTCGATCCGCAAGCTCCCCAAGGTGTCGCTGCACGACCACCTCGACGGCGGTGTGCGGCCGGCGACGATCCTCGAGCTTGCCGACCAGATCGGGCTCGATGTTCCCGAGGACACGGCCGATGATCTTGCCGACTGGATCGCCGAGCGCTCCGATTCGGGTTCGCTCGTCGAGTACCTGAAGACGTTCGATCTCACCGTCGGGGTCATGCAGACCCGCGAGGGACTCACCCGCGTCGCTCGGGAATTCGTCGAGGATCTCGCCGCCGACGGCGTGATCTACGGCGAGGTGCGGTGGGCTCCCGAGCAGCATCTGTCGGGCGGGCTGTCGCTCGAGGAGGCCGTCGAGGCCGTGCAGGACGGCATCGAAGAGGGCGAGGATGCCGCAGAGCAGGCAGGTCACGACATCCGTGTCGGGCAGCTGATCACCGCGATGCGCCACACCGACCGGTCCCTGGAGATCGCGCGGCTGGCCGTTCAGTGGCGTGAGCGCGGCGCCGTCGGGTTCGACATCGCCGGCCCCGAAGACGGATTCCTCCCCTCGCGCCACCGTGAGGCCTTCGACTACCTCGCCAGCGAGTTCTTCCCGGTCACGGTCCACGCGGGTGAGGCTGCCGGCCTGGACTCGATTCGCTCGGCTCTGCTCGATGGGCGGGCACTGCGCCTGGGCCACGGGGTGCGCATCGCGGAAGACCTCGATGTCGTCTCGCGGGCGGGCGACGAGGTGCTGGTGCAGTTCGGCGACCTTGCTCGGTGGGTGCGCGACCGCGAGATCCCACTCGAGCTCTCGCCGAGCTCCAACCTGCAGACCGGAGCGATCGAAAAGTGGGGCGAGGAGCTCGCCGATCACCCCTTCGACCTGCTCTACCAGCTGGGCTTCTCGGTGACGGTGAATGTCGACAACCGCACGATGAGCCGGACATCGCTGACCCGCGAACTCGCCCTGCTCGCTGACGCTTTCGAGTACGACCTCGATGACCTCGAAGTCTTCCAGCTCAACGCTGCGGCAGGCGCCTTCCTGCCGGTCGAAGAGCGTGAGGAACTCATCGAGCTCATCGGCGAGGGCTTCGACCGCTAAGTCGGGCCACGGAGTCGCTAACTCCTCAGGTTTGGCCGCATCGACGGTCGGTAAGGGGCCGGGTGGCGGCATTCCGCGCGGTTCTGCGGAGTTAGCGACAGCGTGAGCGTTGGCGGGGGCGCCGCCGGTCCTGCCGGCGCTGGATGCGGACGGGCGGCGATGGCCATCGGCGCAGCTAACTCCTCAAAACCAGCCATTCAGGCATCCGCGGATCTCGCGAGCCCGCAGAATCCGGTCAGCTTTGCTGAGTTAGCGACGACGAGCACGAACCGGATCACCGCGCTCGATGATCGCGCGAAGCGTCGTCGTCAGCTCATCTCGGTGATGCAGGATGTCTTCCGCGATCGGTCGGATCGTCGTGTATCCGAGAGCCGCGGCCGTCATATCGCGGCGCCGGTCGCGCTTAGCAGCGTCCCAGCCCGCGTGGTGCGCTTCGCTGTCGCATTCGATGATCAGCCAACCATCGACGATGAAGTCGACCCGCCCCACCCCGGGAACGCTCTGCTGCACACGAATGTCGCATCCGAGCGTGCGGAGGATGAGTCGCATGAGCGTTTCGGTGCCGGACTCCGCCCGTCGATCGAGGAGCCCGTGGAGTGCTCGGTAACGCAGCGGAAGACGAGTAAATACCTCCCGCAGTTCTGCTTCGTCGACAAGTCCCCGATGCCATGCGCTGTCGAGCGTCGCGATCGCGGACCGCGGGTCCTGGCACCGGCAGGCCTGCGCGAGGGCCTCAACCCAGGGCGCGATGGGGGAACAGCGATGAGCTCCAGTGGCGCGCCAGTGTGCGACGACGTGGTGCGGGCGCGCGGGCAGCCGGCTCGCGCCATTGTCGAGCTGGACGTGGAGCGGCGGGTCGGATGCGACGAAGACGCCTGCCTCGCGGAGCAGAGAGACGCAGTCCAGCCGGCCTCCGAGGCGTGCCGCTTCGGAGAGGCACGGTGGTACATCGACGGCGAGGTACTTGCCGCGCCGCACGCGAAGCAGCTGCCCGGAATCGACCAACAACCTGATGCGCCGTTCCGACAGGCCGTGCGCGCGGAGGTCCGAGGTCTCGAGTATCCGATGGCGGAGGGCTGGGGATGTCGCGCTCGCAGCGTTCGGCATGACGGCAGTCAACCGTCGTGCGGGGGAGGGTGGCCGACGGATGTGATGGCTGGGGAGACCGGAGCTGAGAGGCGAGGTGGGGAGGATCGGTTCTCGCCGCGGCGCCTGTCCGCCGAGTGTTGCTAACTCCTCAAAACTGACGGCCGCGGCCGGTGCTGCGCGGTCGAACCGGCCCACGGCGCGGCGAATAGGAGGAGTTCGCTGCGGCCGTGGCGGTCGGTGGGTGGATGCGCCGCTCGACGGTCGGCCGTTGCTAACTCCTCAAGATCGCCGTCAGATCAGGGCGCGAGCGGACATGATGTGCCGCAGGCGCGCCGGATGTGAGGAGTTAGCCACAATCGCCGCAGGAGCCGTCGACGAAGTGGCTCCCGGTCCGAGGGGGCGTCAGCCGCCCGCGACCTGCGTCTGCAAGAAACGGTCGACCTCGGAGGTGAGGGTCTCGGTCATGTCGGCATCCGAGATGGTCGGTGTGCCGTCGCCCGGCTGGGGGCCGTAGTCGCCGAACGATGAGTGCGCGGCGCCCGCGATCTCGACCATGTCGGCACCCGCCGGGAGCAGCGGGCGGGCATTCGCGATCTTCTCGGGCGTGGACAGGCCGTCGAGTTCTCCGGCGAGGCTGAGCACCGGAAGCCCCGACGTGCTGAGGTCGTTCGCGCAGTAGGACGCGAACAGGATCAGGGCCTGGGCACTCTCGGTGAGCTGGCACGCGCGAACCCCGCCGAGTGAGTGACCGCCGACGGCCCAGGTGTCGACATCCGGGGCAAGGCTCGTGAACGCGTCCAGCGGCCTCAGATCGAAAAACGCCAGATTCAACCACGGCTTTGTGATCACTACTGTCGTGCCCGACTCGACGATGCCCGAAAGCTTCGCGGCATACGCCCACGGGTCGACCTTCGCGCCGGGGATGAACACCAGTCCATCGCCGGTCTCACCCTCGACGGGCGCGAGCACGATGGCTGCCGAATCATCGGTGATCGCGATCGCCGGATCGGCCTTCACCGCGGCGAGCGGCTCGGGCTCTGCCGCCATGACGCCTACCTGCGAGTAGATGACGATCCCGATGACGGCGACGATCAGCAGGATGCCGAGACTTGCCGCGATCCAGCCGATGATGCGCGCTGCGCGGGAGCGTCGGCGTCGCGGGGGCGGGGCAGGGTCGGCATCCACCCTCTGAGCCTAGTAAGCCGCGGCGGAATCAGCCGTCGATGACTGCCGCCAACTCGTCGAGGAACCCCGCGAGGTCGGTCGCTCGGCGCACGATGCGCTGCACGCTCTCGCGCTCGGAGAACACTTCGACAAACTGCTCGAAGACGGTCTGGAATGCGGCGCGGTCTGATTCCGAAAACGCCACCAGTGCGACCACCTGGACGCGGGAATCGCCCCAGGCGATCGAGCTCTCCGAGACCCCGACAGAGATCGCCGTGCGAGTTGCCGTCATCCCGATGGCGTGGGGAACGGCAAGGGCATCGGTGAACGCTGTCGACGAGAGCTGTTCACGGTGGATCGCGCGCTCGATGTAGTCCTGGTCGATGACGCCTTCTGCGACGAGGGGTGCGCCGAGCAGCCTGATGGCTTCTTCCTCGCTGCCGGCTGCCGCCAGCTCACGACTGAACGCGCCCGCGACGAAGTACCGTGCGAGGTCTGCGCGCAGTCGCGCCAGGCGTCGCCCGCGGCGGATGCGGCTCGCAGTCGCTTGAACGCGATCGACGTCGCTCTCGGTGAGGAACGGCTGCACCCTGACGATTCGGTCCGACGGTGTGGGCGGTTCGATCGTCGAAAGCACGAGGTCGGTGTGGATCGCCTCCCAGTCGGGGTCCGCGCGCGTGTCGACACCGACGACCTCGATCGCGCGGCCGAGAGAGCGATCGACGCTCGACCGAAGCAGCTCATGCAGTTCGTAGTACCCAGGGCAGACAATTGTCGCGGTGAGCAGCTGCTCGCTGCGGCGGCTGCGCTCGAGCCGTCCGCCCACGTGCATGGCGATGTAGGCGATTTCATCATCGAGTAGCGGGATGCCGAGCCGTTCGTGGAGTTGCCCCGCGATGAAAACAGCGACCTCGAACACCATCGGGTAGCTCGTCTTCAGCGACCGGGTGAGGGGGTTTCGCGACCAGGCCTGAGCCGCGGCACGCTGCCGGAGGTTCTGTACGTGAAGGGAGAGGCGCACGACGAAGTCTTCGTGCGCGATGTCGACGAGAAACTCGGATGCCGCGTCCTGGACGATCTCGCGAACCACCTGTTCGAGCTGAGGATCCAGGTTTTCCCGCGCTCGCTCGCTCGGTGCTGCAGCGCCCGGAGCGACGACCCGCGTCAGGACGAGGATCGCCAGATGGTCGAGGTCTCCGTGCCCCAGATCGACCCCGATGTGCTCGCGCACCAGGGCGTCGAGAACCTCGGCGACCGCACGACGATCCTCGGAGATCGGTGAGCCGGTGGTCCCCTCAAGTGAGCGGCCCTGGGATGCCCGGTCGGCTGTGATGGCGATGTGCATCAGCACATCCGCGATGCCGAACTCGTTGACGTAGTAGCCGAGCTCGCCCATCCGAGCAACCAGTGCGGGCTTGAACGGCCCGAAGACGTTGGCGCCCATGGAAGATCCGCCCAGGGAGCGGCGCAGCGCGTCGAAGTCGAACGCGCCCGCTTCCATCTCGTCGTGAGCGAGGGAGCTCAGCAGGCGGCGCTGCGCGACCTCGGCGCCGCGCAGGCGAGCTGTCGAGGCCGAGCGCTCAAGGGTGATGCCGGTGCCTCCCAGGAGGCTACGGACCCGACCGAGGTCCGCTTCGAGCGTTGCAGGACTGACGTGGAGCGCGTCGGCGGTCTCGAACACGTCGATACCCTCGGGGTCGTTCAGCAGCGCTCGGACGAGCGTGTGAAGCCGGTCCCGTGGTGTGCCGGCGTCAGCTGCCGCCGACGCCCGGAGCGCTGCTGCGGCGTCGATCCCGGCACGATACCCCGACGGACCCGACTCGATAGCGGCGCCGGAGGGCACGCGCGCGTTGACAGCGGTGACATACGAACGGATGCTGCGCGGCGTGACCCCCAGGGCGTCAGCGAGGGTCGCGGCGGTGACCCACTCGCCCTCGCGGACGAGCAGGCTCAACATCCGATCCTGTCGTGGTCGTGTCACCGAACTCCTCGCGCGAGGTCGCACCGGGCGCGTCCTCGACCGTGTCAGTCAACCACGCCGAGCGCGCGCGCAGGGCTACGCCGGCGGAAACGCTCTTCCGCCCCCGCGGAAAAAGGACTGGTTGTCGCCTCTCAGCGTTCTCACAAGAATCGATTTCGAAGGAGGCGGGTCGATGAGGATCCTGGTGATCTGCGGCGCAGGAGCGTCCAGCACATTCGTCGCACAGCGGTTGCGAAGCGCAGCCGCGGCCAGTGGCGTTCACGTCGAGGTCGCTGCGGGTACCGAGGACACTCTCGCGGGTATCACCGAGCCCGTCGACATCGTGCTTGTTGGTCCTCATCTCGAGTCCGAGTTTCAGCGGATCCGCACGGTGGCCAGCGCACACGAGTCGATCGCGGTGCTCCTTCCGCCCGATGCTTTCGAGGATCGCGACGGTTCGCGGATTCTTCAGCTTGCCACCGCGGCTCGCGCCGCATCCGTCACCGAATAGCCAGTTCCAGGGAGGGAACCATGTCTGAGATCACCCGCACGGTCCGCATCGGCTCGTCGCACGGCCTGCACGCCAGGCCCGCGAAGCTGTTCGCCCAGGCCGCGAAGGACGCCGGCATCCCGATCACGATCGCCAAGGATGCCGGGGCTCCGGTGAACGCGGCGAGCATCCTCGGCGTGATCTCGCTCGGTGTCGAACACGGTGACTATGTGACCCTCACCGCGGATGGCGAGGGCGCGGAGGCGGCGCTGGACACCCTGAGCGAACTGCTCACCACCGACCACGACGCCGCCTGATCATGGCGCAATTGCGAGGAGTCGGCATCGGCCTGGGCGTCGCCCACGGGCCGGTCGCGCGGATGGCGGCACCCCTGCCGGCACCTGATGACAACCCGAGCGCCATCGGGGCCGACGAGGAGCGCGCGCGGGTGCAGGAGGCCCTGGCCGCCGTCGCGCGCGAGCTCGAGAAGCGTGGCGAGCAGGCCGGGGGAGCGGCTCAGGAGGTGCTCGAGGCGCAGGCCATGATGGCCGAAGACCCGACGCTCACCAACGAGGTAGATGCGTCGCTCGCGCAGGGCAAGACCGCCGAGCGTGCCGTGCACGAGGCGTTTGCGTCGTTCCGTGCTCAGCTGGAGGCGGTCGGCGGCTACCTCGGTGAGCGCGCCGCTGACCTCGACGATGTCGCCCAGCGCGTGATCGCTCGGCTGCAGGGTGTTGCCGCACCGGGAGTGCCCGACCCGGGGCATCCGTTCGTTCTTGTCGCCAAAGACCTCGCGCCGGCCGACACCGCCCTGCTCGACCTCGATCAGGTCTTGGCGCTGGTCACCACGGAGGGTGGCCCGACCTCGCACACCGCGATTCTCGCGCGGGAGAAGGGCATCGTCGCGGTCGTGGGCGTTGCAGGCGCCGCAGAGCTGGCCGACGACGAGACCGTGATCGTGGATGCCGCCGCAGGCGCCGTGACGACCGAGCCTTCCGACGATGAGCTCACCCGGGCCGAGAACCGGGCGAACGCGCGAGCAGCCGCTGCGGGTGCCCCGATCACCGACGGCGCTCTCGCCGACGGGACAGCGGTGCCGCTGTTGGCGAACCTCGGCAACCCCGCCGGAGCTGCCGAAGCCGTGGCATTCGGGGCCGAAGGCGTTGGCTTGTTCCGCACCGAGTTCCTGTTCCTCTCCGCGAGTTCGGCGCCCACTGTCGAGCAGCAGCGCGCCTCGTACGCCGAGCTCCTCGCCGCGTTCGCCGGCAAGAAGGTTGTGGTGCGGGTGCTGGATGCCGGCGCCGACAAGCCGCTGCCTTTCCTCAACGATGCGCACGAAGAGAACCCGGCGCTGGGCCTCCGTGGCCTTCGGGCGCTGCGGGCCAGCGAGGACATCCTGCGCGAACAGCTCACTGCGCTCGCCGAGGCGGACGAGCAGACCCGCAAGGCGGGGTCGGGTGCTGACCTCTGGGTCATGGCGCCGATGGTGTCCACCGTGGACGAGGCCGAATACTTCACGGCGATCGCGCGGGAGTACGGCATCCGCACCGCCGGGGTCATGGTCGAGGTGCCCTCCTCGGCTCTCCTTGCCGAGCACATCTTCGCGCACGCGGACTTCGCCTCCATCGGGACGAACGACCTGACGCAGTACACCCTGGCCGCCGACCGCCTGCTCGGTTCGGTCGCGGGATTCCAGGATCCGTGGCATCCCGCGGTCCTTCGCCTCATCCGCGAGGTCGGCGCAGCCGGCGCGCGGACGGGCAAGCCCGTCGGCATCTGCGGCGAAGCGGCAGCCGACCCGCTGCTGGCTGTCGTGCTCGTCGGGCTCGGAGCCACCTCGCTCTCGATGGCACCCACCGCGCTCGCCGACGTGCGCGCGACCCTGCTCACCTACTCCCTCGACGATGCCCGGCGCATCGCTGAGGCCGCGCTGGCCGCAACTGACGCGGCAACCGCACGGGAGGCTGCACACGCAGCCTCCGACTCACAGAAAGAGAGAACGCAATGACAACGACGTCGCCTGGAACGGCGAAGGATCCTGGGCGGGCACGCGTCGCCGTCCAGCGATTCGGCACTTTCCTCTCGGGCATGATCATGCCGAACATCGCGGCATTCATCGCCTGGGGCTTCATTACGATGCTCTTCATCCC
>NZ_DBHD01000021.1:0-4653 GCF_002296025.1 Microbacterium sp. UBA837 | reverse complement strand
CATCCGCATCGACGGCAACGACGTACTCGCCAGCTACGCCGTCACTCGGCGTGTCCTCGACGAGGCGCGGAGCGGCGAAGGGCCCCGTGCGATCGAGGCGATGACCTACCGGATCGGTGCCCACACCACGAGCGACGACCCGACCAAGTACCGGACGTCGGATGAGGAGCAGTTCTGGCGGGAGCGCGACCCCATCGCGCGGATGCGGGCGTTCCTCGAGCATCGCGGTGCCCCCTTCGCGCTGTTCGACGAGGTGGATGCCGAGGCCAACGCCGCCGCAGACGACCTGCGCGTGCGCACGAATGAGCTCGGCGGACTGGAGCGCGACGCGATGTTCGCTCACGTCTACAGTGACCCGCACCCGCTCATGGACGAGCAGCGCCGCTGGCTCGCCGAGTACGAGGCATCCTTCGAGGGAGGCACCCGATGACCACCGTCTCGACCTCCACCGGCCAGGCTTCCGCGGCCGCCGCGGCTCCGGCATCCGGGCCCATGCCCTTGGGGCGCGCGCTCAACGCCGGTATGCGGCAGGCGTTGGCAACGAACGACCGCGTCCTGCTCATGGGTGAAGACATCGGTCGTCTCGGCGGCGTGTTCCGGGTGACCGAGGGGCTGCAGGCAGAATTCGGCGAGCAGCGGGTGCTCGACACGCCCCTTGCCGAGTCCGGCATCGTCGGTACCGCGATCGGGCTGGCCATGGCCGGGTTCCGCCCGGTGTGCGAGATCCAGTTCGACGGGTTCGTGTTCCCGGCGTTCGATCAGATCACCTCGCAGCTGGCGAAGATGACCAACCGCCTCGAGGGGGCAGTGTCGATGCCGGTCGTCATTCGCATCCCCTACGGCGGGCACATCGGCGCGATCGAGCACCACCAGGAGAGCCCCGAGGCCTACTTCACGCACACCCCGGGCCTGCGGGTTGTGAGCCCCGCCACCGCGGGAGACGCGTACTGGATGATCCAGGAGGCGATCGCCTCCAACGACCCAGTGATTTTCCTTGAGCCCAAGAGCGCGTATTGGCAGAAGGGCGAGGTGGACACGACTGCCCCTGCCCTGCCACTTCACGCCTCCCGCATCGTCCGCCGCGGCACCGACGTCACCCTCGTCGGCCACGGGGCGATGGTCGGCACCTTGCTGCAGGCCGCTGCGCTCGCCGAGTCCGAGGGCACGAGCTGCGAGGTCGTCGACCTGCGCTCGCTCTCGCCGGTTGACTACGGTCCGATCCTGGACTCGGTCCGCCGCACCGGCCGCATGGTCTACGCCCAGGAGGCTCCCGGGTTCACGAGCCTGGGCAGCGAAATCGCCGCTACCGTGACCGAACGCGCGTTCTTCTCGCTCGAGGCTCCGGTGCTGCGGGTCTCTGCGTTCGACACGCCGTTCCCGCCCGCCAAGCTCGAGGGCACCTACCTCCCGGATGCCGACCGCATCCTCGAAGCCGTCGACCGCGCCCTCGCCTACTGACACCCGATGGCGCTAACTCCTGCAATGTCGGCACGGACACGGCGATACTGAGGCACAGACCACCGAGGTGCAGGAGTTCGTGCACCGCGAAAGGACCGACATGAGCACGCAGACCTTTGTTCTCCCCGATGTGGGGGAGGGCCTGACCGAGGCCGAGATCGTCACCTGGAAGGTCGCGCCCGGCGACGCCGTGCAGGTCAACGACGTGCTCGTCGAGATCGAGACCGCCAAGTCCCTGGTCGAACTGCCCTCGCCGTTTACCGGCACGGTCGGCGAGACGCTCGTCGAGGAGGGCGTGACCGTCGCCGTCGGAACCCCGATCGTGACGATCGAGACGGCTCCCGCCGCATCCGCTCCGCTGTCACAGGCCGACGCTCCCGGGGGCGGCGACGCGCAATCTGAGACAGCGGAAGGTGGTGCTGAGGGCGGCGGCGCGGTGCTGGTCGGATACGGGACGGGTGGAGCTGTCACCTCGCGTCGCCGCAAGCCCGCTGAGCGGCCGGTGACGGCATCCGTCGGGGTCATCGCGAAGCCGCCGATCCGCAAGCTCGCGCGCGATCTCGGCGTGGACCTTGCCGCCGTGACCCCCTCGGGTGAGGCCGGCGAAGTCACCCGCGAGGACGTCGTGAAGCACGCGTCGCAGGCAAGCGTCTTCCGCAATATCGAGACTCCCGACTGGCCCGAAGTGCGCGAAGAGACCATCACCGTGACACCGGCAGCGGCACCAGCGCCTCCCGCCCCCAACGGCGTCGCCTCGCCGTTCGCGCAGGCGGCGGGCCGGGTCGAGTCGATCCCGGTCAAGGGTGTGCGCAAGGCCACCTCGACCGCGATGGTGCAGTCGGCGTACTCGGCACCGCACGTGTCGGTGTGGACGGATGTCGACGCGACCCGCACCATGGAGCTCGTCAAGCGACTCAAGGCATCCCCCGACTTCGCCGACGTCAAGGTCTCGCCGCTGCTGATCATGGCGCGCGCCGTCATCTGGGCGGTACGCCGCACGCCGATGGTGAACGCGACGTGGGTCGACGGTGACGGCGGCGCCCAGATCAGCGTGCGGCACTACGTCAACCTGGGCATCGCCGCAGCTACCCCCCGCGGGCTTCTGGTTCCGAACGTCAAGGACGCCCAGGACCTCAACATGCGTGAGCTTGCGCGGGCTCTCGAAAAGCTCACCCTCACCGCGCGCGAGGGCAAGACCACCCCGGCCGACCAGCAGGGCGGCACGATCACGATCACCAACATCGGGGTGTTCGGAATGGATGCCGGAACCCCGATCATCAACCCCGGGGAGTCGGGCATCGTCGCGATGGGCACCATCCGGCAAAAGCCCTGGGTCGTGGACGGTGAGGTGCGTCCTCGCTATGTCACCACGGTCTCGGGCTCGTTCGATCACCGCGTCATCGACGGCGACGGGATGAGTCGCTTCATCGCCGACGTCGCGTCGATCCTCGAGGAACCCGCGCTGCTGCTCGACTGACCCGTCGCGCTCGGCAATGCCGGAATGTACCGGCCGCCCGTTTTGATAATGATTCTCACCGCCGTTATCATTGTCGACATGACAACCCGACGACTTTCCACCCTGCTCGCGCTCGGCGCGGCATCCGCCCTCACGCTCACGGCCTGCGCCGGCACGGGTGGAACGCCTGCGACATCCTCCCCGGCCGAAGCAACCATCGGCGTCGTCGCGTCGACCAACGTTTACGGTCAGATCGTCGAAGAGATCGGGGGTGATGCCGTCACCGTCACCTCGATCATCACGTCGTCGGCTCAGGACCCGCACGAGTTCGAGCCGACGGCCCAGGACCAGCTCACGGTTTCGGAAGCCGATCTCATTATCGAGAACGGCGGCGGATACGACGGTTTCATGGATGCCATGATCGAGGCCAGCGGCACGACGGCGCCCGTCATCACCGCTGCCACCTTCAACCACGACTACCCCGCTGAGGGCGAAGTTGGGGAGGAAGGTCACGACCACGCGGAGGAAGAGGGTCACGACCACGCCGATGAGGACGGTCACGACCACGCGCACATCGAGGGATTCAACGAGCACGTCTGGTACGACCCGCACACCATGGAGCACCTCGCCGAAGCCATCGCTGAGGAGCTCTCGACGCTCGACCCCGACAACGCCGACCTCTTCGAGACCAACGCTGCAGCCTTCATCGACCAGATCGCCGGGCTGGAGGCATCCCTCGACGAGATCTTGGCAGCTCACGCCGGCACCGGAGTCTTCGTCACCGAGCCCGTGCCCGTCTACCTGATCGTGGCAGCCGGGCTCGAGAACCTGACGCCCGAAGCGTTCAGCGAGGCAGTCGAGGAGGGGCAGGACGTGCCCCCCGCAACTCTGCTCGAGGCGCTGGGCATCGTCGAAGACGGCTCCGTCAAGGTCGTCATCGCCAACGCACAGACCGGCGGCGCCGAGACCACGCAGGTCATCGATGCCGCGACCGCGCAGTCAATCCCGGTGCTGGAGTTCACGGAGACCCTCCCGGAGGGCCAGACTTACATCTCGTGGATGCAGCAGAACATCGCGGAGCTCGCGGACGCGCTCGACGCGTGAGCTCCAGCGCGACCTCGGACGCCCAGCCGCCGCTCCGCATCCGCGGAGCGGCGCTGCGCCGTGGCGAGCGGGAACTGTGGGCCGGGCTCGACCTCGACGTCGAACCCGGCGAGTTCATCGCGGTTCTCGGACCCAGCGGCTCCGGCAAGACGACGCTGCTGCGCGCCATCCTGGGCCTCGAGCACCTGAGCGCTGGGACCATCGAGACGAGCGGTCGCCGGGTCGAGCGCCGGGGCAACCGGCACATCGGCTACGTACCCCAGCAGCGTCCCCTTCCGCCCGAAACCGCATTGCGCGGTCGCGACCTCGTGACCCTCGGTGTCACCGGCCACAAGTTCGGCTTCAGCCTCCCAAGCCGGCGCGATCGCGAACGCGTCGATGTGCTGGTGGCAGACGTCGGCGCCGAGGGGTTCGCCGACCGGCCCGTGGGCGAACTCTCCGGCGGCGAGCAGCAGCGGCTGCGCATCGGGCAGGCGATCGCCGACGACCCCGGCCTGCTGTTGTGCGACGAGCCGCTCACGAGTCTCGACCTGGCCAACCAGCAGGCGATCGTGGCGCTCATCGACAGGCATCGCCGCCAGCGCGGCACCGGGGTTCTCTTCGTCACGCACGACATCAACCCTGTCCTCGACGTC
>NZ_DBHD01000173.1:0-3260 GCF_002296025.1 Microbacterium sp. UBA837 | reverse complement strand
CCGCATCCGGCTCAGGCCTTGTCGGCGTCGGCCTTCTCGTAGGAGGCGACGAGCTCGAGTTCCTTCTGCTTCTTCGGGAGGAAGAACCAGACGACCGCGGCGCCGATGGCGATGGCGATCGCGCCGAAGGCGTAGGCCGCGATCGACCCGGTCTCCAGCGACTGGCGGGCGGCGGTCAGGATCTGGTCTTTGTACTGCGGGTACTGGTCGGCCACGTGCAGCGCCGAAGCGTACGAGGCCTGCAGCGCCGCGACGACCTGGTCGCTGATGCTCGAGGCCTGCGAGGACTCGGAGATGAGCTTGCCGAAGTGGTGGGCGAAGCCGGCGGCGAGGATGGCGCCGAGCACGCCCTGCATGATCGATCCGCCGAGGTCTCGCTGCAGGTCGGCGGTGGCAGAGGCCATCCCGACGCGGCGCACCGGGGTCGATTCGGTGATCGCCCGGGATGCCGGGGTCATCGCGAACCCCGCGCCGATCCCGATCACGAGGTAGGCGATCGAGACGTACCAGAACGGGGTGGTCTCGTTCCAGAAGAGCATCGTGATGAACCCGAACAGCACGAACAGGTAGCCGATCATCATCGTGAAGCGCGATCCGCGGGTGAGGACGAGCTTCGCGGACTGCGGCGCGACCAGCAGCAGGCCGACACCGGCGGGCACGATCGAGAGGGAGGCATCCAGGGTGGAGTACCCGAGGATGTTCTGCTGGAACTGCTGCCCCACGAACATCGCCCCCATGAGCGACCCGAAGACGATCATGCCGCCGGTCGCGGGCGCCCAGAACATCCGTCGCCGCGCGACGCGCAGGTCGTAGAGGGGCGAGGATGCCGTCGCCTGCCGCCACCCGAACAGCCCCAGCAGCACCACGGCGGCGATCAGCAGGATGAGCCCGAACGTGGCGGTGTCGGGCACGAACACGGTCGAGAGCCCGAGCACGATCGATCCGATCATGAACACCGAGATCACACCGCCGAGGTGGTCGACCTTCTCGTTGTTCTCGGCGACGTGGCTGGGCACGAACATCCACACGAGGATGAATCCGGCGAGGGCGAAGGGGACGGCCAGCAGGAACGCCGAGCCCCACCAGAACCACAGCAGCAGTACGCCGGCGAGCACCGATCCGACGACGGTCGCGGTGGCGCTGACCGCCGACCACAGCGCGATCGCGAGGGTGCGCTGCTTGCCCGGTCCCCACAGGGCGGTGATGAGCGAGAGGGTCACGGGGTAGGCCATGCCGGCGGCGATGCCGGTGAGGATGCGCGCGACGATGAGCATCTCGACGGATGCCGAGAACGCGGCGACGAAGCTGATGACCACCGTGAGGCCGAGGCCGAGGACGAGCAGCTGCTTGCGTCCGTACCGGTCGGCGACGGCGCCGAGGTAGAGGACCGACATCGCGAGGCCCAGCGAGCAGCCCACGGCGACGAGGTTGAGCGCGGTCTGCCCGGCGCCGAACGCATCCCCGATGTCGGGGAGGGCGATGTTCGCGGCGGCGAGGTTGATGTTGCACACGAGGGCGCCGAGGATCAGCGCCGTCAGCACGAGTTTCGGCCGCGGCGGCGCGGCGGGGGTGGCGGGCACGGATGCTGCGGCGTCGGTCACGCGACAACACTAGCGATGCTCGGTCGGCGGCATCGGCATCCGTCGCCAACTCCTCAATACCGCGGCCCGGCACGGCATCCGGCGCGCAGGACTCCCGCGCCGCCCGCGGATGTGAGGAGTTGGCCACACGTACCGCAGGCCTCCTCGCGCGGAGGAACGTCGTCGGGACCTTACGGACGGGGACTCTGGTCGCGCATCCGCCCCGTCTGGTGTGCCCAGATCGCGATCTCGACGCGGTTGCGGGCGCCGAGCTTGGTCATGAGGCTCGCGATGTGCGTCTTAACGGTGCTGAGGGTGATGTAGAGGTTCGTCGCGATCTCACTGTTGCTGAGCCCGCGCGCGACGTCGGCGAGCACCTGCTCCTCACGCTCGGTGAGCGGTTCGATCGGCTGCGGAACCGGCGACGGGGCCGCAGCGCTGAAGACGTGCAGCAGCCGCACTGTGACGTTGGGCGCGATCAGGGCGTCACCGTTCGCGGCGGCGCGGATCGCCTGGGCGAGCAGTTCTGACCCGGCATCCTTGAGGAGGAATCCCTTGGCTCCTGCCCGCAGCGCGTCGAACACGTATTCGTCGAGGTCGAAGGTGGTGATGATGACCACCGCCATCGGGTCCTGGATGTCGGGACCGGCGAGAATGCGGGTCGCCTGGATGCCGTCGAGGCCCGGCATCCGGATGTCGAAGAGGCACACGTCCGGACGCAGCCGGCGCGCCAGCGCGACAGCTTGGTTGCCGTCGGATGCCTGCCCGACGACCTCGATATCCGGCTGTGCGTCGAGGATCATGCTGAGCCCCGTGCGAACGAGCTCCTGATCGTCGGCGATGAGCACGCGGATGGTCACGGAGCCCATCCAACACGAGGGAGGGTCGCGGTCACAGCCCACCCGCCGTCCGGTCGCGGGCCGGCTTCGCAGGTGCCGCCCAGCAGGGCCGCGCGCTCGCTCATGCCGATGAGGCCGAAGCCGGGCGCGGGCGGCGCCGCCAGGTCGCCGTCGTTGACGACGCTCAGTCGCACGCCGGTCTCGTCGGCCACGGCGACCACCTCGACCCGGGTCAGGTGACGGGAGTGACGGAGGGCGTTGGTCACTGACTCCTGCGCGATGCGGAACACCGCGGCGGCAACGGGCGGAGGGATGCTCACCTCGGTCTCGCTGACAGCGACCTCGACCACGACGCCGCCGGGCGTGGTGGTCGCGAGCTGTGCGATGTCGCCGAGGCCGGGACTCGGGGCGAGCTCGGCCGTCTCACCGTCTCGCAGCACGCGCACCATCGACCGCAGCTCGCGCAGGGTCTTGGCCGCCTCGGTCTCGATCACGCGGAGCGCGTCCTGCGCCGCGGACGGGTCGTGCGGTGCGACCGCGGTGCCCGCCTGCGCGCGGATCGCGATCGCCGTGACGTGGTGCGCGACGGTGTCGTGCAGGTCGCGTGCGAGCTGCTCCCGTTCGTGCATGCGGATGCGTTCCAGCAGGCGCAGACGGGCGCCGGCGCGGTAGCGAAACGCCATGCCGAGCAGGACCGACATGAGCAGGAGGGCGAATCCGCCGACCAGCTCGAGAAGTCCCCCGCCTCGCACGAAGGTGAGACTGAGGCTCGCGATCACGAGCACCGAGCCGATCACGAGGTCGCGCCCCGACGCCCAGCGGAACAGGGCGTAGACGATCA
>NZ_DBHD01000163.1:0-9230 GCF_002296025.1 Microbacterium sp. UBA837 | reverse complement strand
CTGCGCGAGATGTTCGGCCCGCTGGTGCTCTCGCCTCAGCTGCCCGAGCGCACATCGCTGCAGCAGGCTCAGGGTGCGGCAAAGCCGCTCCACATTTGGCCCGGCGACTCGGCTCAGGAGCTGGCAGCAGACTTCGATGCGATCCTGGACCGCGTTATGCGCACGGGGCGTATCCCCTCCCCCGACGCCGCGGCATCCTGATCACGCCGCCGCCCTGATGAGGCGCCGTCCCGCGCCCGCGGAACCCACCCTCGCCGAGACTGCACCGTGCCCGCCAGAGTGCGTCAGAAACGCGCAGCCTCGCGGGCAGACTGCAGTCTCGCGGATCGCAGAGCGGATGCAGAAGTCGGGGAGCCGGCGTTGTGCGGCTCAGGCTGAGCGCGCGGCGCGCCGCGCGGCGAGTTCGTCGACGGCATCCGGTGCCTGCGGGTCGAACTCGACGAGCGTCGACTCGACCTCACGCCACACCTTGCCGACCGCGATGCCGAACACGCCCTGCCCGCGGCTGACGAGGTCGATGACCTCATCGTTCGAGGTGCACAGGTAGACCGAGGCGCCATCGCTCATGAGGGTGGTGCCGGCAAGATCACGGATGCCGGCGGCACGCAGCTGCTCGACGGCGGTGCGGATCTGCTGGAGTGAGATGCCCGTGTCGAGCAGCCGCTTCACGAGCTTGAGCACGAGGATGTCGCGGAAACCGTAGAGACGCTGCGACCCGGAGCCTGAGGCCCCGCGCACGGTCGGCTCGACGAGTTCGGTGCGAGCCCAGTAGTCCAGCTGACGATACGTGATGCCGGCAGCTCGCGCAGCGACTGCTCCGCGGTAGCCGACCTCGTCGTCGAGGGCCGGAAGGCCGTCGGTGAACAAGAGGTCTGCCGTCAGGCTGGGCGTCGACTCCGCCTCGCGTGCCGTCATGGCAACCTCCCCAGTTCGATCGGACATGTCAACGCTAGATCAGCCGAGAGGCTCGGGCAACGACATCCGGCCGTTGCGTCTCGGCGTGTCGCACTATGAGAGGAATCGTTCGAGGGCCGAGCGCAAGAAGATCGAGCGCACTTCCTCCAGGCGACGCGCCAATTCGGGCGCGAGTTCCTCGGCTCTGCCTCGGGATGTTGCATCGTTGCGGCGGGACAGCGGCGCGACGGCGGATTCGACGAGGGCTGCGTCACGCTCGGCACTCTGACGCAGCGTCCTGATGTGACGCGGCTCGATACCGTGGCGATCGAGGGCCACCAGGCACCGCAGCAGCGCCACGGTCTGCTCCGTGTAGCTTTCGGCGGCGGCGATCACCCCGGTGCTGATCGCGTCGTTGAGCAGCTGCGGTGCAGCCCCGGCAGCAGCGAGCAACTCGTCACGCCGATAGCGCCGCGGCGCCGCGACGATCGAGGTCGGCGGCGCGGGGATCGGGGTGACCGGGTCGCGCCCGGCATCCACATCATCGAGGTACCCCCGGATGACATGGAGGGGCAGATAGTGATCGCGCTGCAGCGTGAGCGCAAGCCGTAGCCGCTCGACATCCGCGGGTGCGAACTTGCGGTATCCCGACTCGGTCCTGGTCGGAGTGACGATGCCCTGTACTTCGAGGAAGCGCAGTTTGCTCGAACTGAGCCCGGGAAACTCGGGAGAGAGCCGCGCGAGGACTTGGCCGATGCTCAGAAGCCCCGCAGACGAGGCGCGATCACGGGCGGGAACGCCCGCCATCACTGGTCCGCCGCGGGCTCGAGGTCAGCCGGCGAGACGAAGAAGTTCAACCGGAACTTGCCGACGCGCGCCTCTGAGCCGTTCGTCAGGACGGCCCGGTCCACGCGCTCGCCGTTCACGTACGTGCCGTTGAGCGAGCGCTGATCGACCAGCTCGAACGTCGTACCGGAGCGGGTGATCTCGGCGTGACGGCGAGAGACCGTCACATCATCGAAGAAGATGTCTGCCTCGGGGTGGCGGCCGACCGTCGTCACGTCGGCATCCAATAGGTAGCGGGCGCCCGCGGTGGGGCCTGACCGGACGATCATGAGTGCCGACCCCGACGGCAACGCCTCGATCGCCTCGAGCTCGACCTCGGTCAGTTCGGCGCCGAATGGCACGAATGACAAGTCGGAATCGTGTCCGAATGAAGCCGTCGTATCCGTGCCTCGACCACCGGGAGCAGCGGCTCCGGGGTCGCCGGAGGCGCGACGGATTTCGTCGGGTTCAGCGGGCGCATTGTGTTCCACGGGAGGCCTCCTCAGGCTCCCCAGGATAGTCGGATTTGGCAGGCGGATGTCGAGTGGGTCGTCGCTGTTCTCAACCCGGCTGCTGGCGCCGGCGGATTGTCTCCGAGGGATAGGCTGGGACCATGCCTCACTACGACGTCGTCATCCTTGGTGCCGGCCCCGGCGGCTATGTCGCGGCCGTTCGCAGCGCTCAGCTGGGCCTGTCTACAGCGGTCATCGAAGAGAAGTACTGGGGTGGGGTGTGCCTGAACGTGGGATGCATCCCCTCGAAGGCGCTGCTGCGCAACGCCGACCTCGCTCACACGTTCCACGCGAAGGCCGATCTGTTCGGCATTTCGGGCGATGTGCACTTCGACTTCGGTGTCGCCTGGGACCGCAGCCGTGAGGTGGCGGCCGGCCACGTCAAGGGCATCCACTACCTGATGAAGAAGAACAAGATCACGGAGTACGACGGCCGTGGCTCGTTCGTCGACGACCACACGATCGAGGTCAAGACCTCTGAGGGTGGCACCGAGACCGTCACCTTCGACAACGCGATCATCGCGACCGGCTCGACGGTGCGTCTGCTCCCGGGCGTAAGCCTGAGCGAGAACGTCGTCACGTACGAAGAGCAGATCCTCACCCGTGAGCTGCCGAAGTCCATCGTGATCGTCGGCGCCGGAGCCATCGGCATGGAGTTCGCGTACGTGCTGTCGAACTACGGCGTGAAGGTCACGATCATCGAGTTCCTCGACCGTGCACTTCCCAACGAGGACGCCGAGGTCTCGAAAGAGATCGCGCGCCAGTACAAGAAGTACGGCATCGAGATCCTCACCTCGACCAAGGTTGAGAGCGTCACCGACCACGGCGACCGCGTCACGGTTGCCTACACCGGCAACAACGACGGCGCCCAGGGCTCGATCGACGCCGACAAGGTGCTCATGTCGATCGGGTTCGCGCCGCGCGTCGAGGGCTTCGGGCTCGACAAGACCGGTGTGAAGCTCACCGACCGCGGCGCCATCGACATCGATGACCACATGCGCACGAACGTGCCGCACATCTACGCGATCGGTGACGTGACCGCCAAGCTGCAGCTTGCCCACGTCGCCGAGGCGCAGGGCGTTGTCGCCGCCGAGACGATCGGCAAGGCCGAGACCATGACGCTCGGCGACTACCGCATGATGCCGCGTGCGACGTTCTGCTCGCCGCAGGTCGCCAGCTTCGGCCTGACCGAGGCGCAGGCCCGGGATGCCGGCTACGACGTCAAGGTCGCGAAGTTCCCCTTCAGCGCCAACGGCAAGGCGAACGGCCTGGGCGAAGCCGTCGGTTTCGTGAAGGTCATCGCCGACGGCGAGCACCTCGAACTGCTCGGTGCCCACATGATCGGCCCGGACGTCTCGGAGCTACTGCCCGAGCTCACCCTGGCTCAGAAGTGGGACCTCACCGCCCTCGAGGCGGCGCGCAACGTCCACACCCACCCGACGCTGTCGGAAGCCGTGCAGGAGGCCTTCCACGGCCTTGCCGGCCACATGATCAACATCTGACCAGCGGGTCAGGCCTCACACGCCCAGGGCGCGTGCGAGCTTCGAGTCACTCGAGGCCTCGCGCGCGCCCTTGGCGTATGCGGCGACGGTCACCGCGTCGAAGAACGCGGCACAGGCATCCGCATCCTCTGGAGCTGCCGGCCCGAGTTCGATCTCCCACTCGCGCCACGCCTGCTCCATCCCCCGCTGCTCGTCGCGCGTGCGCACGCGGTCATCGACCATCTCGGCGAGGATGCCGCCCTCGGCATCCCGGAGCGCATACGCGGTGCGCGTGTTGCGGATGCGGGCGATCACGACCAGCGGGTCCGTCGTCAGATCCCCGATATGCGCGGCGATCTCGGGCGGGACGCCGGTCACGGATGCTGTGTCGCCACCGATGTCGAGCGGCCAGCCGGTCTCCATCCGACCGGAGCCCTGGCGGGGTCCTTTCAGATGCCAGCCCGCATCGGGCCCACCTTCCCGGCGCCGAAGCGCGTAGCCGGCTCTGCCGAGGACGTACTCTGCGGTGTCGTAGTAGACGGCGTCGAGTTCACGCACTTCCGGCTCGGCGACAGTGACGACCAGTGGAACCTGGGTCCAATCGGGGACCTCGGTTTCTGGGTCCACGTCGAAGGTGATTTCAACCTCGAGGGACTGCGAGGGCTCCATCGATGGCGTGGTCGGCTCAGTCGTCGGACGGGGCGATCTCATCGGTGGACTCGACGAAGTAGAACTCGCCCTCGGTCGGTCCGTCGTGATCGCCCGTGTGCTCGAGGGCACCACGTCGTTCGTAGATGACCTGGCCTTCGCCGTAGGGAACGATCATCGTGTCTGCATCCGGGGCTTCCAGGGGCAGGACTTGCCCGTCGAGCGGGCCTCCGTGGAGTCGTGCAATGGCCATCCCCCGAGCATAAGCCCCGATCTCGTCCCCTTCGGCGATCGCGGCGGCGCGTGCTTCAAGGAGCTCGGCTGTCGCATCGCGCGCGGATGCCTGTGCCCGGCGCAGTCGGCGCTGGGCGAAGGTCAACGGAGGGGCCGAGGAGACCACACCGTGCGCCTCCTCGGAGGCGACCACGATGTAGGTGCAGGAGATGAGGATGACCTGCGCCGAGAAGTTGATCCACAGCAGCAACGCGATGAGGGTGGCGAAAGTACCGAGGAGCGGGTTGGCCTCGGCGCCCCGCACGAACAGTCCCGACAACTGCTGCAGCACCGTCAAGCCCACTGCGCCGAGGAGCGCGCCGCCCCACAGCGCCCGCGCGGGAGGACGGATCCCGCCGAGCACCAGGAAGATCGCCGCGATGAGCGCGGCATCCAGCACGAATACCGTGACGATACCGACCGTGCGGGTCAGCACCTCCGCGATCACCGTGTCGCCGTCGATGCCTATCCAGCCCAGGGCGAGAGAGACACCGGCGGTTCCGAAGTAGGTGATGGCGGCGGTCGCGACGATCGCTATCGCGACTCCGACGGCCATCGCGAAGTTTCGGAGGATCACCCACAGGAAGAACCCGTCGTCCATGACGGTGCCACCGATCAGGTGGAGCGCTGAGCGAAGCGTTCCGACGGCACCGATGGCAGCGAACAGAAGTCCGATGACCGCAGCGATCGCCGCGATCGACAGACCCGACTGGAACTGATCAAGGCCCGATCGCAGGTCTTCTTCCCGGATGACCGCGTTCTCGCCCCCGATCAGCCCGGGAATCACGGAGTTCACGGCACTGACGAGCGCGTTCCACGCTTCGGGGTTGCCCGCGAGCCAGAGTGCTGCGGCCGAGAACCCGAGCAGGACCGCCGCAAAGACCGAGAACAGCGCACGGTAGGTGACGCTGTCGGCAAGGACCGGTCCGCGCTTCTCGGTGTAGAGCAGCAACGCGCGAACGATGCGCAGCGAGAGCGCCCATCTGATCACGACGGCAACGAAGGTCTTCAGGGCGGCCGGCATGGTTCCAGGCTAACCGGGAAGCTCTGCGGGGGGCCGAGACGCTCAGGGCCTTGACACGGTCAGCACGATCGCGACCCATGCGCCGGCCAGCATCCATGGACCGAACGGGATCGCGCTCCGGCGGTCGGCGCGGCGAACGAGCAGCATCCCGGCGGCGAAGACACCGCCGAGCACGAATCCGGCCAGTGTCCCCACGAGCACGCTCCCCCATCCCAGCCACCCGAGGTGCAGTCCGATGACCGCTGCGAGCTTGACGTCGCCGCCGCCGACACCGCCGGCCGACAGCATCCGCAGCACGAGGTACGCGACGAAAAGAACCAGCGCCGCCAGCAGAGCCCGGATCAGCGCATCCATTCGACTGCCGGTCAGTGCTGCCGCAACCAGGAGCACGACACCCGTGACGCCGACCGTCGCGACGAGGCGGTTGGGAAGACGGTGAGTGCGGATGTCGATGATTGCGAGGATCGCTCCGATGACCGCGAACGTGACGAAGGCTACGACCGTGAGGGCGGTCGAGATCGTCGGCATGGCGACTGAGCCTAGGTGACGGCGACCCCTCGGTCCTCGCCATCCTGGCCTTCCTGTGGATAGCTGTCGTGCCGGCGCCGCCAGGGAGCACCCGCGGGCCAGCTGGCGGCGAAGGTCGGAACGACCCGCCCGACCCTGCGCGCGAGACCTCGGACCGAGGTCAGGGGGCGTGCCGAGACCGGCATTGTGAGCGACCGATCCCAGCGCACCCCGTCGCTCTCGCGCAGGTGGATGGTGAGGTCGAGGTCGTCGTGGATGCGGGGGTTCTCGCGGTGCACCACCGTGCGGGCCCGCTCCCAGATGGCAGCACGCATCGCGAAGTTCGACCCGAACACCAGCGGGATGCCGAGCCACAGGTTCACCCAGACCCTCCCCCCACCGATGTACCAGTGCTCGCCGAGATAGCTGATGACTCTGCCGGCGCCGTAGAACTCGGCGCCGCCGGTGAGCACCCCGAGCGCGGCGTCGCTGTTGAAGGCTGACTCAATGCGCGCCAGCCAATCCGGATGGGGCCGGGAATCGGCATCCAGTCTTGCAATGATGTCGCTGGTGGGTAGCGCAGCGTCGTATCCGCGTGCGGCGGCGGGCCAGATCCCCACGAGCGGCTCGTCGATCAGCTCGACACCGGCCTCGCGCGCGACTGCCGCCGACTCGTCGGTGCTGCCGTTGTCGACCACGATGATGCGGTCAGCGGGACGCTCTTGCTTCTGCAGGGCGAGCAGGCATTTGCGCAGGAACTCGGCGTCGTTGCGACACGGGATGACGACCGAGATGCGCAGCGCCGATGTCACCCCCTCACCCTATCGGCGCGGTTCGCGGATGCCGGGAGCGCCGCATCCGGGAACCGCCCGTGGCACGTGCGGGCTTACCGTGGAGCCACGGACGAGGGAGTCGGATGAAAACACACGAGGTCGCGAACCAGGCGCCCGCACGCACGGGGCTGGATGAGTACGAGGCGAACATCGCCCTGCGCGAGGGCGTCGAGACCTACAGCGGGCCAGGTGCCGCGGCGCGGCTGCACCACATCGGGCATCGCGTCGGCTCTTCCGCCTTCCAACGCGATGCGGTGCGCGCCAACCGGGTCGAGCCGGTGCTGCAGACGCACGACCGCTATGGCCGCCAGCTCGATGAGGTCGAGTACGACCCGGCCTACCACCGCATCATCGGCGCGGCATTGGCCGACGGCGCCCACACCGGGGCGTTCCGAGAGCCCGGGCCCGGGGCATCCGTCGTGCGCGCCACCGCGTTCATGCTCTATGCGCAGGTAGAACCCGGCCACGCGTGTCCCGTCTCGATGACCCACGCGGCGGTTCCGGTGATCGCCCAGCACGACGAGCTCGCCCGGGAGTGGATGCCGCGGCTGCTGAGCAACGACTACGAACCGGATCTCGCGCCGGGAAAGCGCAGCGCCCTTTTCGGGATGGCGATGACCGAGAAGCAGGGCGGCTCCGACGTGCGCGCGGGAACGACGGTCGCCAGGCCGATCGGCGGTGACGAGTACGAACTCACCGGGCACAAGTGGTTCTGTTCCGCCCCGATGTCTGACGCCTTCCTCGTGCTCGCGCAGGCGCCCGGAGGCCTGTCGTGCTTCCTTCTCCCCCGGCTGCTGCCCGACGGCTCGCACAATGAGATCCGCATCCGTCGCCTGAAAGACAAGGTGGGCAACCGCGCCAACGCCTCGAGCGAGGTCGAGTACGAGGGCGCCCGCGCACACCTGGTCGGCGAGGAAGGCCGCGGCGTGCGCACGATCATCGAGATGGTGACGCGCACGCGACTGGACTCGGTGCTGGGGTCGACTGCCGGGATGCGGCAGGCAACCGCCGAAGCCGCCTGGCACGTTCGACACCGCGCCGCGTTCGGAGCACGCCTGATCGACCAGCCGCTCATGACGCAGGTGATCGCGGATCTGCAGCTCGAAACCGAGGCTGCTACCGCGACCTCCCTACGGCTGGCCCGTGCCTACGACGAGGACACGACGGCCGAGGAGGTGGCCTTCCGCCGCCTGGCCACCGCGGTGGCGAAGTACTGGATCTGCAAGCGGGGTCCCGGGCACGCGTACGAAGCCATGGAGTGCCTGGGTGGCAACGGGTACACCGAGGCGTTCCCCCTCGGGATGCGGTATCGCGAACAGCCCGTCATGGCGATCTGGGAGGGGTCGGGCAACGTCATCGCGCTGGATGTGCTGCGAGCGCTCTCGCGCGACCCGCAGAGCTTCGAGGCCTTTGACGCCGAGCTCGCGCGGTCAGCGGGGGCGGACAGGCGCCTGGACGCGCATGTGCGAAGAACCCGCGAACTCATCGGCGAGCTCAGTCGCGACGACGCCCGCGACGCCCGCGCCCGAGAGCTGGTCACGGCGCTCGCACTCGCTGTGCAGGGATCGCTGCTGGTGCGCGCAGCGCCCCCGTCGGTAGCCGACGCCTTCATCGGATCACGGTTGGGCGGCGATGGTCACCTCTACGGCGTCCTGCCGCTGGGCACGGATGCGGCATCCATCGCGGCTCGCGCCTGAGGTGGGCTGACCCCGTTTGGTAGGTCCGGTGGTTGTGTGAGTCGTCCTGTTGCCCGGGGGTCCGGGCAGTGAGACTGGTCAGATCATGACGAACAGCAGGAAGCGTCACACCTCGGAGCAGGTCGTCCGTAAGCTCGGGCAGGCCGACAGGATGCTCGCGGGCGGTAGCGACATCGCCGGGGTGTGTCGAGAGCTCGGAGTGTCCGAGCAGACGTACTACCGGTGGCGGAACCAGTTCGGCGGCCTCAAGGCCGACGACGCAAAGCGCCTGAAGGAGCTGGAGAAGCAGAACGCGACCCTGAAGCGTCTGCTCGCGGAAGCGGAGCTGGAGAAGGCCGCGCTCAAGCAGCTGGCTGAGGGAAACTTCTAGGCCCGGGCAGGCGCCGCGCCGCCGTCGACCACCTCAAGCGCAAGCTGCGGGTGAGCGAACGAATGGCGTGCCGTCTGGCCGGGCTGAGCAGGTCCGCATACCGTCGCCCGCTCCAGGGTGAGACGACAGCCGACCCGGACCTGGCGTTGCGGGACTGGCTGCGGGC
>NZ_DBHD01000017.1:7403-7639 GCF_002296025.1 Microbacterium sp. UBA837 | reverse complement strand
TCGACGGATGCGGCGACGAAACCTGACGTGGACAATCGGTGGCAGCGCACTCATCCTCTCCGGAGTGCTTGTCATGATGCGCGAGATCGCGCTGGGTTCCTCACTGACTCCCGCGCTTGCTGTGATCGCCGAACTCACGTGGAGCGTTGGCGTGACAGTGTTCGCAGTGGGACGCACGCGATACGAAAGCGTCGTAGCGCGCAGGCCGTTGGGCCTCGTCGCGATCCTGATCCTCG
>NZ_DBHD01000017.1:0-7071 GCF_002296025.1 Microbacterium sp. UBA837 | reverse complement strand
GGGTGCTCGGTCTGAGCGTCCTTGTGGGCGTCATCACCCAGGCCATGTTCGCGACCCTCGCACTCCCGCAGCAGGCGCTGGCCGACGTCGCGACACTCCTCGGCGCACTATCGAACCTTGCCGGCACGATCGGACTCGGTGTTCTCGCACTCGTCCTCAGCGAGCGCGGCCGCGCCTCAAGTGTCCAGATCTTTCGTTCCGGTCAGTCCTGACGCGGCCGCGTGACTGGTGCTCGCGAACGGCGGCGGTAGCGTGGAACGATGCGAGCTCCGGACCTTTCGTGCTGAACGCCGCCACCGGGTTCGCGGTTATCGGCCTCGCGATCGCCGTCGGATACGTGATCGGCCGGATCAACCTCCTCGGCCCGCAAGCCGGCCCGGTTCTGGGACGACTGGTGTTTTTCGTCCTCTCCCCCGTGCTGCTGTTTGTGGTCCTCTCCGAAGCCGATATCGCAACCCTGTTTTCGGCACTTCTCCCGGTCTCGGCGATCACGGCGATCACCGTCATCGGCCTCTACGCAACGATCTCCCGCCTGTTGTGGCGACGGCCCGTGGGAGACACGCTCATCGGCGCGCTCGCGGCCGGTCAGGTGAACTCCAACAACATCGGGATCCCCCTGTCGCTCTATCTCCTGGGATCGGCCGCGTTCCCGGCACCCGTCATCTTGTTCCAACTGCTCGTCCTCGTACCGATCTCGATGGCGATCCTCGAAAGCGTCACCGCGCAGACTCGGAACTTCGGAAAGATCGCGCTACGCACTGTGACGAACCCGGTCGTGATCGGATCGGTGGCCGGAACGATCGTGGCGGCGACGGGGCTTCGGCTCCCGTCACTCGTCACGGAGCCTTTACACTTCCTCGCCGCAGCATGCGTCCCGGTGCTCCTTCTGAGCTACGGGATGTCTCTCCATGGCCAGCGGGTTCTCGCCGCCGGCGGTCACCGCCGCGAGGTGATCCTGGCTACCGCGTTCAAGCTGATACTGATGCCGGTGCTGGCCTGGGTGCTTGCGAGCATCGTGTTCAGATTGCCGGCGCCCGAAACGCTCACCGTGGTCGTCCTGGCGAGCCTCCCGACCGCACAGAATGTCTTCAACTTCGCTCAGCGCTTCGGCGTCGCGGAAACCGTCGCGCGTGACACTGTCTTCCTCACAACAATCGGGTGCATCCCGGTGCTGATCGGCGCGCTCGTCCTTTTCGGGTGATCTCGGGCCGACATGCCCCTCCCACTCCCCCGAAGTCCGGCCGGAAGAACGCTACGCTGAGAACGCAAGCTCTCAGCTAACTCCCAGAAAGGGAACGCCATGTCAACCGAAAGCTCCGTCGCCAAGGAGGCCATCAACGGCGTCCGCACGGCGCTCGGCATCGCCGGTGTCCTCTCGCTCATCGTCGGAATCCTGATCCTCGTCTGGCCAGGCCGCACGGCCATGGTCGTGACCGCGATCATCGCCATCTACGCCATCGTCGGCGGACTGGTCTACGGCGGCCTCGGCATTTTCTCGAAGTCGATGGGTGGATGGTCTCGCGTTGGCCACATCATCCTCGGCGTCGTGTTCATCGCCGCTGGTATCTTCGCCTTCTTCAACCTCGCAGCCACCACCGGCTGGTTCGCCGTCTTCCTCGGCATCCTGGTCGGCATCATGTGGATCATCGAAGGTGTCGTCTCCCTGACCACGCTGGGTGACGCAGCATCCAAGGGCTGGACGATCTTCTTCGCGATCATCAGCATCGTCGCCGGTGTCGTGCTGCTGTTCTCGCCGCTGTTGGGCGCGGTCGTGCTCTGGTGGCTGCTCGGGATCTCTCTCGTCGTGCTCGGCATCATCCAGATCGTGCGCGCGTTCACGTTCGGTAAGAAGAGCGTCTGACAAGACACATCACAGAAGAAGGCTCCGGGGGATTTCCCGGGGCCTTCTGCTGTGAATGGATGCAGTGCGGACTACTCCCCCACAAAAGAGCTCGTGTCGCCGACGAGCCGCGTGTTGTCCGCGGGGATCGGGTCCACAGCGGCCTGTGCGACCTCGGCAGCGAACTCCGAAACGTTGTAGAGCTTGCCGGCTGATTCGCGACGCGACGCGATAGCTCCGGGGTTCGCACGCTCCAGCAACGTTGCGGTGATGGTTCCTTCGATCATGTCGCCGGAGACGACGACGAACCCGATGCCGCGTTCGAGGAGCGCGGGCACCCGCTCGCGAAGCGCATCCTCGCCGGCACGCTTGGACAGCGCGACCGGCTCATATTCGGGCATGGTCGGGGTCGTTCGGATGAAGTGCGCCTGGTGGCTGGTCACGAAGACCACCCGTGCGTCGCCCCGAAGAAGCGGCACTGCCGTCTCAAGCACGCTGACCTGAGCGTCTCGGTTCAGCAGCAGGGCGTAATCTTCCGCCATTCCTGATTCCATGCCACCGGATGCGTTCAGGACGAGGATGTCCAGGCCTCCGAAGGCCTCCTCGACGGCAGCGAACATTGCCGCGACCGACTCTGGATCGGTGAGGTCCGCTCCCACGACGAGAGCGTCGACACCCAGCTCCCGCACCTCAGCGGCAAGCTTCTCAGCGCGGGGAGCCTTGTTGCGGAAGTTGATGACGACGTTGGCCCCCGCGGCTGCGAGATAGCGGACGGTGTCGGCACCGATTCCGCGCGACGAGCCGGTCACCAGTGCGGTCTTGCCGCGCAGGGTTCCGGGGGCGATCGGGGTGGAAATGTCGGTCACTGTTGCTCCTGTTGCACGGTGGCGCATCGGCCGCGGGCGGCACCGGAATGGCGCGCGTACCGACCCTACCAACCGGTCCGCTGCGCGCCCTGCGTTGATAGGGTCAGTCCAAGAGGAAGGAGACTCGGATGTTGCCCGATCTCACGCAGTATCTGTGGATCCTCTGGCTCGCTCTGGCAGTCCTGTTCGTGATCATCGAACTGCTCACCCTTGAGTTCACATTCCTCATGCTCGCCGCCGGAACTCTCATCGGGGGCCTGGGAACGAATTTGCTGGGCGGCCCGTGGTGGCTGCAAATCGGCCTCGCCGCGATCGCATCAGCGCTTCTCCTGTTCACGATTCGCCCACTCCTGCTGCGGGCGCTGCATCGAAGTTCGCCCGTCGTCCTCACGAACGTCGATGCACTCGTCGGGATGCCGGCGCGCGTGACCCGCGCGTTCGTGCAGGGTGCGGGTGAGGTGAAGCTCGACAACGGCGAGACGTGGACGGCACGACTGAGCGCGGGCGTCACGGATGCCGAGGCGAGCGTTGGACAGTCCGTCAGCGTCATTGCAGTGCGAGGCGCCGCCGTCGAAGTAGCTCCGGAGCCCCGGCCATCGACAGAAAGGACCGTGGAACATGATTGACATCGGCGCGTTCGCGGGACAGATCTTTGTCATCGTCCTGCTGCTTGTCATTGCGATCTTCGTGGTCGTGGTGATCTTCCGATCGATCCGGATCATTCCGCAGGCCACAGCCGGCGTCGTGGAGCGCCTCGGCCGCTATCACAAGACCCTCTCCCCCGGCTTGAACCTCCTCGTCCCGTTCATCGACCGCGTTCGGCCGTTGATCGACATGCGCGAGCAGGTCGTCTCGTTCCCCCCGCAGCCGGTCATCACGGAAGACAACCTCGTCGTCTCGATCGACACGGTCGTCTACTTCCAGGTGACTGACGCCCGTGCGGCCACTTACGAGATCGCGAACTATCTGGGCGCAGTCGAGCAGCTCACGACGACGACGTTGCGAAACGTCGTCGGTGGCTTGAACCTCGAGGAGGCACTGACCAGTCGCGACGAAATCAACACGAAGCTGCGGGTCGTTCTGGACGAAGCGACGGGCAAGTGGGGAATCCGAGTGTCGCGGGTGGAGTTGAAGGCCATCGATCCCCCGGTGTCCATCCAGGACTCCATGGAGAAGCAGATGCGCGCCGAGCGAGACCGTCGTGCGGCGATCCTCACCGCAGAGGGCACGAAGCAGTCGGCCATCCTGCAGGCTGAGGGCGCACGTCAGGCCGAGATCCTGCGCGCCGAGGGCGAAAAGCAGGGCCAGATCCTGCGTGCGCAGGGTGAAGCTGAGGCGATTGCCACGGTGTTCAACGCCATCCACGAGGGCAATCCGGATGACAAGCTGCTCGCCTACCAGTACCTGCAGACGCTTCCGAAGATCAGCGACAGCGCGTCGAGCAAGCTCTGGATCATTCCGAGCGAGTTCACCGAGGCACTCAAGGGTGTGTCCGGTGCGTTCGGGGCGCGGGAGGCCGCAAAGTCTGCACCTGACGAGCAGGCGTGACCCACCCGTACTTCGTCGACGCGCCATACCCGCGCGTCCTTGCGCACCGGGGGCTGACGGTTGACGAAGCGATTGCGGAGAACTCCTACGCATCGGTTGCCGCGGCGAAGCGCGCTGGCGCGACCTACGTCGAGTCCGACTGTCATCTCACCCGGGACGGCGAGGTCGTGCTGTTCCATGACGCGGATCTTCGTCGGGTGACGGGCGATCCTCGACGTGTCGTTGACGTCGAGCTTTCAGAGTTGACTGACTTGATGGCAGATCGCGGCGGACTGATCACGTTGCGCACCGCGCTCGAAGACTTCCCGACCGTGAGGTTCAACCTCGACGTGAAGGCGCCCGGCGCTGCTGACGCCGTCGGCATGCTCGTGGCCGGTCATGGTGAGCGCGTGCTCCTGACGAGTTTTGCGGACACCCGCCGCCGCGCAGCCGTAGCATCCGCAGCTCGTCACGCACCCACCGGCGCGGTGGCACCTGCAACATCGGCGGGTCGCGAGACCATCGCCCGGCTGCTCTGGGGCCTCGTCGCGCGGTCGCCGCGGCTGGTCGCATCCTCGCTGGCGGGCGTCGACGCGCTGCAGGTCCCGGAGCGTCAGGGACCGGTGCGGGTGGTGACGCCACGGCTGCTTGAAGCCGCTCACCGTCACGGGGTCGAAGTCCACGTATGGACAGTGAACGATCCCGCAGACATGAGCCGGCTTGTCGGCATGGGCGTCGACGGCATCGTCACAGATCGCGTAGACGTCGCGCTCACGACTCTCGGACCCGCGCCGGGCCACCCCTGATTCGGCGGCGCTGACGGCGCCGCACCCCAGGTCGGCGTTGCGCCTATTCCTCCCCCGCTGAAGATCGGCTGAGAATGCTCTCATCTGCGGGTCGGCATGGATGATCTGCCCAGCTGAGAGCGTTATACCTGAACAGCGACGAGAGGACCACACAATGGCAGACCGCAGCCTCCGCGGCATGCGACTCGGCGCCTCCAGCCTACAGAGCGAGGACGGCGTCGTATTTCATGAGCGGGCACAATTCACCTACTCCTGCACGTCTTGTGGACGTGACACCACCATGACCTTCGCGGCAGACGCCGAGGTCCCCGAGACCTGGGAATGCCGCACCTGCGGCGCCGAGGCTTTGCTGCGGGTCGACGGCGAGACCGTCACCGTCGACCACGGCGACGTCAAAGCCCCCCGCTCGCACTGGGACATGCTTCTCGAGCGTCGCACGATCCCGGAGCTCGAGGAGCTGCTCGAAGAGCGCCTCGCCTTCGTTCGCTCACGCCGAGGCGCCGGCGACGACGTCACGGTCGACAAGCTCAGCGCCTGACAGACGCCCACCGCGACGGCTTACGAAGCGGTGCAACAAACGGGACCGGTCCGATCACGGATCGGTCCCGTTTCATGTCCGGCGGCGGCTCGCGACGACTACGCTGGCGATCAGACCGGCAATGCTAAGAATCGCGATCGCCATGCCCAGTGAGCCGCCGATCACGATGCTCGGGGTCAGGCCGGTCCGCAGCGGAACATCGGTGAGCATCGCTCCGGCCTCATCGGCGGGAAGAGAATCGATCGTCGCACCGTCGGGGCCGATCACCTGGCTCGTGCCGACTGTCGAGATGTTCACGACCGAACGACCGGTCTCGATAGCGCGCGTGCGCGCGAAAGCGAGTTGCTGCAGGTTCTCGTCGGTGTTGCGGAAGTCGGCGTTGTTGGTCTGGAACATGTAGACCTCGGCGCCGTCTCGCGCGCCGTCATGGATGACGTCGTCATAGATCACGTCGAAACAGATAGCGAGCCCCACCCCGGTGCCATCGATATCGACGTACGGCGGATTGGATCCTGGTGTGTACTCCCGGCCGATGAGCCCGATCAGGTCGGGAACGATCATCTCGTAGAACCACCGGTCGGGCACGTACTCGCCGAAGGGAACCGGGTGAGTCTTGTCGTGATACTGCACGGCGCCCTCCCCCGCTTCCCACAGCATCGAGGTGTTGTAGGTCAGGTCGCCCCGCGTTGTTGCGGCGTTGACAAGAAGCGGAGCATCCGCCGCCTCCGACAGTCCGTCCAGAACCGCCGCAGTCGTCGCGTTGGTCATCGGATCCGAGTCGATCCCGCCTTCGGGCCACAGCAGCACATCCATGTCCTGACCGATCAGGTCAGTGGATGCCGACAGCTGCGCGTTCAGGATGTCGTTTCGCTGTCGCGCGTCAAAGTATCCGGAGGGACCGTTGCCCTGCACACTTCCCACGGTCATCGTGCCCGCCGGGGTGGTCGGGAACTGCGGCGTGACGAGCAGGGCGATCCCCAGCCCTGCGACCGGCAGCGCCGTGCGCACATCCGACCACTGGCGCAGTCGCAGCCACTCGATGGTCCCGGCGGTGAAGGCGACCATCAGGAACGACAGGCCCGTCACGCCGATCCACGAGGTCAGGTGTGAAAGGGGGCTCTCGGATTGACTCATCCCGATCCGCGCCCACGGGAACCCTGTGTAGGGCCAGGATCCGGTCACGAGTTCCCGCAGTGTCCACAGCCCGGCTATCAGCAGCGGTGTCAGGACGAGCTGAGCCCACCGACCGGGGGCTGCTCTCGGCATCCACCGGTATGCCAACGCGATGAGCACGGAGCCGAGCGCGACGTAGATGGTGGCCGCGACCGCCAGGGCGAACCACGGGATGACGCCGAGGTAGCGGTTCAGCCACACGATGTGGACGAGATAGAACGTGATCCCGAAGATGAACCCGACCAGCAGCGCGCCCCAGGCGCTGCGCCCAATGAGCGCCACAAGCGAGAGTCCGACACCGACGAAAGCCAACGGCCACCA
>NZ_DBHD01000087.1:0-2975 GCF_002296025.1 Microbacterium sp. UBA837 | reverse complement strand
AAGCGCTGCGCCGCGAGTGCGGCGCGTGCAGCCGCTCGCGCTCGTCGAGTTTGAGGCTCGATGGCACGTATACGGGCTCGATCTGGACCTCGACGCACCGCGAACGTTCCTGCTGACCCGCATCGTGGATGACGTGGTGATCACCCGAACCGTCGGAGATCCAGTGCTGCGTGAAGGTGCGGGCGAGCGCGCTCTCGAGGGATTGCGTGAGCTCGCAGCTCGGCAGCGGGCTCTCGTAGAGATCGACCCTGGCACCGAGGCATGGCTGCGGTTGTCTCGTCGTGCCGAGCCTGCTGCGCAGGGCTACTGGGTGCCGTACGTCGACCTTCAGATCTTCGCCGATGAGCTGGCGTCATACGGTCCCGAAGTCCGTGTCGTCGAACCGGATGAGGTCAGGTCCGAGGTGATTCGCCGGCTCCGGGCCGCGCGCGACGCTCACGCGGGAGAAGCCCCGTGAGCGGCGCGTCAGTGGCAACGGACCGCGCGGCGCTGCTCCTGCAGCTCGTCCCGTACCTCATCTCGAAGGAAGAAGTGTCTGTCGCCGAGGCCGCAGACGAGTTCGACGTCGCCCCCGAACAGATGCGCACCATGGTGCGTGGGCTGACCGTGATCGGGCTGCCAGGTGACTCCGGCTACTGGCAGATGGCGAACGAACTGTTCGACATCGACTGGGACCTTCTCGAGGAACGCGACCTCATCGTCATCACGAACTCGGTGGGTCTGGAGCGTGCACCTCGCCTCACGGCGCGGGAAGCGGCGGCTCTGCTGGCGGGACTCCAGCTCGCCGCCACGATCCCCGGCGTCGGAGACTCGCAACTGTATGCCGGGCTGCTGGCGAAGCTCGCGCGCGGGGCGTCACGGACCCCCGCGGCCGTCGTCGTCGCCTCCGAACCGGTGGATGCCGTCAGGCGGCTGGTGACGGATGCTCTGGGTCAGCGCGTCGCGGTGAGTTTCACCTATAAGACACCCGAGGGAGCTCCCACGACCCGCACCGTCGATCCGGTGAAGGTGCTCATCGCGCAAGGACAGTGGTATCTGCAGGGGTGGTGCCATCTGCGCGAGGCGATGCGGACCTTCCATCTCGATCGCGTGAGCGACCTCGCGCTGACCGACATCCCAATCACGCACGGGCAGGAATCGGCGCCGGACTGGTTCGATGCGACCGGGCGCGATGCGGGTGATGAGGTGATCGTGACATTGGAGTTCCCGGCATCCGTCGCGCCTCTTCTGGGTGACTATCTTGATCGGGCCACCGTCACGACCGCGGCAGCGGTGAGCACGGCGCGGATGCGGGTTGCAGACGAGGTGAGCCTTCGGCGCCTGGCCGCACGACGCGGGGGAGACGTGCGGATTCTCGCGCCGACAGGCGCCCGCGAAGCGGCGCGGGAGTGGGCTGAGGCGGGCCTCGCCCAGTACCCCGAGCAGACATAAGAAGACCAAAACAGGGATATGGACGGTTCTCAGTCCAGGTTCCGGCGCCCGTGAGTGGCGCCGGGGTAGACTTCAGGCACCGCAATCGTGAGGAGACCCCATGGGGAACGCATTCGGGTGGCCGCACCTGCTGATCATTCTCGCGGTGATCCTGTTGCTGTTCGGCGCGGCGAAGCTGCCCGCGCTGGCAAAGAGCCTCGGCCAGTCCGCCCGTGTCTTCAAGGGCGAGATGAAGGCCATGAAGGACGACGACTCCAAGGATGCCGCGAAGCCCGACGTCGCAGCGTCCGAAGCCGCTGACTCGTCCTCGACGGGTTCTGCTGGCTCGTCGCAGGCCGCGTCATCCAGCGGCCGAGATTCCACAGCCTGACCCGGCCGCGTGGCGACCAGTTCCCTGCCGGAGGTAGGAGAGCCCGACCGGCCGCGCCGTGACCGGAGGATGTCTCTCGGGCAACATCTGATCGAGTTGCGCAAGCGGCTCATGATCGCTGCCCTCGCGCTCGTCGTCGGCATGGTGGTGGCGTTCATCATCACCGATCCGATCATCCGGCTGATTACGATTCCGATCGCAGATGTGGCGGCCATGCGTGGCGAGACCGACAAGGTCGAGGTGATGTTCACGACGATCACCGGTCCGTTCGATCTCCGCATCCGAATCGCTTTCGCGACCGGTCTTCTGATCTCTGCACCGGTCTGGCTGTGGCAGATCTGGGCTTTCATCATGCCGGGACTCACAAGGAAAGAAGTCGGCTACACGGCGGGGTTCGTCGGGGCAGCTGTTCCGCTGTTCTTCGCGGGGACTACCGTGGGGTGGCTCGTGCTCCCGCACGTCGTCGAGATCATGGCGACCTTTGCTCCAGACCAGACTTCCCTGTTCTACGAGGCAACGTACTACTACGACTTCGTCTTCAAGTTCCTCCTTGTGGTCGGGGTTTCTTTCGTCCTACCCGTCTTCCTCGTTGCTTTGAACGTCGCGGGGGTGATCTCGGGCCGCGGCATTCTCAAAGGGTGGCGGGTTGCAGTGCTGGTGGCTACCCTCTTCGCGGCGGTTGCAACACCCGCAGCTGACGCCGTGTCAATGCTGATGTTGGCAGGCATCCTCGTCGTGCTCTTCTTCGCGGCAGCCGGTGTGTCGCTACTGTTCGACCGACGCAGATCCAAGCGCGAGGCAGCCCTGCTGCCGCCCGAGGCGACGGGGTGAGTGCTCCAAGCCCAGCGGAGCGATTTGCGCGGGCCGAAGCAGCCCGTGCGTATCCGGTCACGGCGGCGTTCGCCGACGATCAGCGTTTCGATCTCGATCCGTTTCAGATGGCCGGATGCCACGCGCTCGAGTCGGGGCGAAGCGTGCTCGTCGCTGCGCCCACGGGGGCGGGAAAGACCATTGTCGGCGAGTTCGCGATTCATCTGGCGATGCGGGAGCCCTCCGACAAGGCGTTCTACACGACGCCGATGAAGGCGCTGTCGAACCAGAAGTTCCGCGAACTCGTCGATGTCTATGGGCCCGATGATGTGGGGCTTCTCACCGGAGACACCAACATCAACGG
>NZ_DBHD01000029.1:0-5645 GCF_002296025.1 Microbacterium sp. UBA837 | reverse complement strand
GAGAAGGTGCTTCGGTCCCCCGTATAAACGAAGAAGGGCGCCCACGCGGGGCGCCCTTCTTCGTTTGGTGGACCTGAGGGGACTCGAACCCCTGACCCCCTGCATGCCATGCAGGTGCGCTACCAGCTGCGCCACAGGCCCGGATGCTGCCCCAAGAGGCAACTAGAACAGATTACTACATCGGCGAACGCCAGCCGAACCGATGCAGCATCCGCTCTCAGTCTGTGACAGCCTGCGCCGGTCGATCGATGGGGACGATCGGGCAGTCCTTCCAGAGGCGTTCCAGGCCGTAGAAGGCTCTCTCCTGCTCGTGGAACACGTGGACGACCAGATCACCGAAGTCCAGCAGTATCCACCGCGACTCTTGGCGCCCCTCGCGGCGCAGACGCTTGTGTCCTGCCTCCAGCAGCTTCTCTTCGATCTCGTCGGCGATCGCCGCGACATTGCGTTCGCTGCGACCGGTCGCGAGCAGAAAGATATCGACGAGCGGGAGCGGCTCCGAGACATCCAGCGCCACGAGGTCCTCGGCACCCGTCGCCTCAGCCGCGGCAGCCGCGATCGCGAGCATCTGCTTCGACGTTTCAGTAGCCGTCACGCGCGCGCTCCCGTGCTCGCGTAACCCAACGAACCGGCGCAGCGCGTCACGAGAACACCCCTGTCGCGAAGGCGAGGATCAGGACGCCCACCAGAGCCAGCGCGAGAACGCCTGCGGTAATGGCGAGGGTCAGCATGAGCCGCGAGCCCTTCTCAGGCGCAGGGGGCTTGATGATCTCAGCCGTCGTCTTCACCGTACTGATCGCTGCGCTGGCGGCGATCGGCGTCGGCGACGAGTGCTGCGGGATTTCCCCGTCGGCAAACGTGGCATCGATGTCAAAGCCCTCGGAGGTGCCGGGCATCTGCCCGGTCGTCGCGAACAGGTCGGGCAGTGCCAGGCTGCCGGTGACGAGCACCTCGCCTGTGGCGTTGACGGGGGCCGTGATGCCCTGCGGCGGGGAATCCGTAACGATCAGCGCGCTGCCGGTGCCGGTCGAGCCCGCGCTGGGACGCGAGATGAGCTGGTCGAAACTCGGTCGCGGGTCGGGCTCTGTCGCCACGCCAGCGAGCAGTGCCGATCCGAGCTGCGGGCTCACCGTGCCGCGCTCCGCAGGTTCGCCCGACGCGAGTCCGGCCGCGGCCTGGGAGATCGGATGCTCCTCCGGCGATACCGGCGGAACCGAGACGAAGGGCACACGGTGGTCACCGTCAGGATTGTTGACGGCGAGAGCGTCAGTGTTGCCGGTACGCTCCCGGGCGCGCCGGCGGGTCAGAGGAGCCCCGTCAAGATCGGGAGTTGGCTCTGACGGGCTAGGGCCCGAACCCTGGCCTTTATCAGCCACGGCTGGCGACTCCTCCGCCGGAGCCGGTGCGGGCTCTCTCGAGGGGTCAACCGATCCCCCGGATGCCGCGGGCTCGGCTGACTCACCGGTCTCGGACGCCTCATCGGCGGAGTCCGCCGTGGCAGGAGCCTGCCCGACGTCCTGACGATCGTCGGCGTCGGACGGCGCCTTGGCCTCGTTCGCAGCTGTCGTCGCCAGGGCCGGCGGCATGATCGGCGTGCCCTCGGGCGTCAGGATCGGGGTTGCACCCGTGCTGCGGAGCTCCCGAAGCTGCCGACGCGTCAACGGCTGGTTCGGTTGCTGCTCATTCGTCATTCGTTGCTCCGATACAGATGGTGCTTCGCAATGTATTGGACGACTCCGTCAGGGACCAGGTACCACACGGGGTGTCCCCCGCGAACCCGTCCTCGACAGTCCGTCGACGAGATCGCCAGCGCGGGGATCTCTAGTTGGCTTACGTCCTCGACAGGGAGCCCGTCCGTGTTCAAGACGTGGCCGGGTCGTGAGACGGCGACAAAGTGCGCCAACTCCCACAGTTCATCATGATTTCTCCAGCTGAGGATCTGCGCAATCGCATCCGCGCCGGTAATGAAGTACAAATCCGCGTCGGGATTGAGTCGCTGCACGTCACGGAGAGTATCGATCGTGTAGGTCGGGCCGTCTCGATCGATATCGACACGGCTGACCGAGAAGCTGGGGTTGGATGCCGTCGCGATCACCGTCATGAGATACCGATGCTCGGACTCCGTGACGTCGCTCTTCTGCCAGGGCTGTCCGGTGGGAACGAACACCACCTCGTCCAGCCCGAAGGAGTCGGCAACTTCGCTTGCCGCGACCAGGTGCCCGTGGTGGATGGGATCGAACGTCCCGCCCATCACCCCGATTCGGCGTGCTCGTGCTGCCGACATCGGATGCCTAGTGGCCGTGCCCCGATCGCTGCAGCTCAGCCGCGTGGGTCTTTGCGTAAGCCTCCGCCTTGTGCGCGTGACGGTTCGCGACGTTGCGGTACGACGCAGTCACAAGCGCCAAGAGCCCGAAGACAGCCAGGGCGATGATCCCGAAGATGACGGTCTCCAATGCCACGTTGCCGTGGTGCTCCGACTCTTCTGCGGCGAAGGCGAGAAGCGAGACGAGGGTCATTGAAACTCCGTTCGTGGCTGCGGCGACAGGTGCGCGTATCCAGCTTAGCTCTCAGCCGCGCACCTGACCGGCACCGCGCACCAGCCACTTCGTGCTCGTCAGTTCAGGGAGCCCCATAGGACCCCGGGCATGGAGCTTCTGGGTCGAGATCCCGACCTCGGCGCCGAAGCCGAACTCGCCCCCGTCCGTGAACCGCGTCGACGAGTTGACCATGACCACCGCAGAGTCCACCTCCGCGAGGAAGCGCTCAGCAGCCGCGGGATCCTCGGTGATGATCGATTCGGTGTGCTGCGAGGAGTATGTGCGGATGTGCTCGAGCGCGGCATCCAGGTCGTCGACGACACGGATGGCGACGTCGAGGCTCAGGTACTCCGTTGCCCAGTCCTCCGGTGTGGCCGGGACTACTCCTTCGGCTCGTGCCGACACGTCGACGTCACCGTGCACGGTCACGCCGGCTGCGTGGAGAGCCGCCACCAGGTCGGGAACGAGCCGGTCAGCGGCACCACGGTGCACCAGCACCGTCTCCACAGCGTTACAGACGCTCGGCCGCTGTGCCTTGGCGTTGACGACGATATCCAGTGCCCAATCGGCGCGCGCGCTCTCATCGAGAACGATGTGAACGAGCCCGGCTCCGGTCTCGATGACCGGCACGGTCGATTCGGTAACAACCGTCTCGATGAGTTGGGCACTGCCCCGCGGCACGAGCACATCGATCAGGCCACGAGCCTGCATCATGGCCCGTGCGCCGTCGCGGCCGAAGTCATCCACGGTCTGGATCGCCTCGGCATCAACACCGACGCTCTCGAGGGCAGCCCGCATGCTCGCGAGGAGCGCCCGGTTACTGTTCTCGGCGGCAGAGCCGCCGCGCAACACCACGGCGTTGCCAGAGCGCAGCGCAAGCGCAGCGATGTCGACAGTCACGTTGGGGCGCGCTTCGTAGATGGATCCCACCACACCGAACGGCACCGCCACCTTGGTCAGCGACAGGCCATTCTCGAGCCGACGCTCCTCGAGCACTCGACCGACCGGGTCCGGAAGCTCGGCGACCTCGCGCACCGCTGCGGCCAGCGCCGCGACCCGCACAGGGTCGAGGCGGAGCCGGTCCTGGAGCGCCTCCGAGAGCCCAGTGTCGCGGCCCCGTTGCAGGTCGGCCGCGTTCGCCTCGACGATCCGATCGGTGTCGGCTTCCAGACGCGCCGCAACGGCATTCAGCATGTCGCTCTTGCGCTGCGTGGAGAGCAGGCCCACCGTGCGCGCAGCGCTCTTGGCGTGCTGCATCCGCTCCTGAGCGCCGGTGACGGCATCCGTCGGTGACATCAGCGTGGTTGACATGATCGCCAGCCTACCGATCGACGGCGATGGGGCCGGTGAGAGCAGATGCGACAGGATGCGGATTCGGAGCGAACCATGTGCCGATGTTCTCGCCGCGCAGCGCCTCGTCAACGCGATCGGCGCTGGTGACAAGGACCCCCACGCCGGCAGCCGCAGCCAACCGCGCCGCGGAGACCTTGGTCGCGGCTCCCCCGGTCCCGACGCTGTTGACCACGACCGAACCAAACTGGAAACCGTGCAGGTCATCGCCCGGTTCCACGCGATCGATCGGGGTGGCACCGGGCTCGTCCGGCGGCCGCGTGTAGAGGGCTTCGATGTCACTGAGCAGAACCAGAGCGTCGGCACCAACGAGCTGGGCCACGAGGGCTGCAAGCCTGTCATTGTCGCCGAACCTGATCTCGTGCGTCGCGACAGTGTCGTTCTCGTTGACGATCGGAAGGATCCGAAGCCCCAGTAGTCGCTCCATGGCTCGCCGCGCGTTCGAGCGGTGGGTGGCATTCTCCAGATCACCGGCAGTAAGCAGGACCTGCCCGGCAAGGATGCCGAACCGGTCGAGGCTGGTCTGGTACCGCCACATGAGCACGTTCTGACCCACCGCGGCCGAGGCCTGCTGGGTTGCCAAGTCATCCGGGCGGCCGTCGAGCTTCAGAAGCGGAAGGGCTGTCGCGATAGCTCCCGAGGAGACGAGCACGACTTCGGTACCGCGCCCATGAGCCGCAGCGATCGCGGCGACGATCGCGTCGATGCGCCAGGCGTGCTCACCGCTGATTGACGATGATCCGACTTTGACGACAACCCGTCGGCAACCGAAGAGACCCTCGCGCTCGGTCACAGTCACTGCTCGTCGTCCTCCGCCTCGCCCCGTGCTGCCAGCCGTTCGGCCTCGAGTTCCTCCCGCGCCTCAGCCTTCGCGTCCATTCGCTCGTGGTAACGCTCGCGACGTTGCGCGGTCGTACGCCGCGAGTTCTGGTCGAGGCGGGGATCGGTGCCGCGCGGCGCCGTCATCAGCTCCGCTACGGAGCTCAGCGAGGGCTGCCAGTCGAAGATCACACCGTCGTCGCCGCCGATGACGACCGTCGCGCCGGGCGTCGCGCCGAGGCGATACAGCTCGTCTTCGACACCGAGCTTCTCCAGCCGGTCGGCAAGGTATCCGACAGCTTCATCGTTCTGAAAGTCGGTCTGCTGGACCCACCGCAAAGGCTTCGCGCCCAGGATGCGGTAGACCGGGCCATACGTGCCGCCCTCGACGCGGACAGAGAAGTCCTGCTCAGCGCCTTGCGGACGGATGACGACACGTTCGGGCTTCGGTGTGTCCGCCTGCGCGGCCCGGTGCTCGGCGACGATGGAGGCCAGCGCGAAGCTCAGCTCGCGGAGACCAGATCGGCTCACCGTCGAAATCTCGAAGACGCGGTAACCGCGTGCTTCAAGGTCGGGACGCACCAGATCAGCGAGATCCCGAGCCTCGGGCACGTCGACCTTGTTCAGGGCGATGACCTGGGGGCGCTCGAGCAACGGCAGTTGCCCCTCGGGAACGGGATAGGCGGCGAGTTCCGCGAGGATCACATCGAGATCGGTGAGCGGATCGCGACCCGGATCGAGCGTCGCGCAGTCCAACACGTGCACGAGCGCCGTGCAGCGCTCGACATGCCGCAGGAACTCCAGGCCGAGTCCGCGGCCGCTGCTGGCCCCTTCGATCAGGCCGGGCACATCAGCGACGGTGAAGCGCACGTCACCGGCTTCGACGACTCCAAGGTTCGGATGGAGAGTCGTGAACGGGTAATCAGCGATCTTCGGGCG
>NZ_DBHD01000187.1:0-6057 GCF_002296025.1 Microbacterium sp. UBA837 | reverse complement strand
ACGGCGGCGTTCTCGTCGAACTTGATGTAGGAGCCGTCGGGACGACGGGTCTGCTTGACGGTGCGCACGATAACTGCCTTGACGACATCGCCCTTCTTGACGTTGCCGCCGGGGATCGCGTCCTTGACGGTTGCCACGATGATGTCGCCGAGACCCGCGTAGCGACGGTTGGAGCCGCCCAGCACACGAATGGTCAGCAGCTCCTTCGCGCCCGTGTTGTCCGCCACCTTGAGGCGGGATTCGTTCTGAATCATGAGATCACTTCGCCTTCTCGAGGATCTCGACCAGACGCCAGCGCTTGGTGGCGCTCAGCGGACGGGTCTCGTTGATGACGACCAGGTCGCCGACACCCGCGGTGTTCGCCTCGTCGTGCGCCTTCACCTTCGAGGTCCGGCGGATGACCTTGCCGTAGAGGGGGTGCTTCACGCGGTCCTCGACCTCGACGACGATCGTCTTGTCCATCTTGTCCGAGACGACATAGCCACGGCGAGACTTGCGGTAACCGCGGGCGTTGGGGTCACGAACGTCGTGCTCGGAGTGCTCGTGGCCGGCCTCGACCGGAGCCTCGACAACGGCCTCCTCGGCAGCCTTCTTGGCCGGAGCCTTCTTGGCGGGAGCCTTCTTGGCGGGAGCCTTCTTGGCCGGAGCCTTCTCAGTGGTGTTCTCTGTGGTGGCCATCACTCAGCCTCCTCCTTGGCGGCGGCGTCGTCATCCGACTTCGCGGCCTTCGTCTTGCGAGCCTTGGTCGCCTTCTCGACGGGAGCGGGCGTGGCACGGATGCCGAGCTCGCGCTCGCGGATGACGGTGTACAGCCGCGCGATGTCGCGCTTGACCGCACGGATGCGGCCGTGGCTGTCGAGCTGGCCGGTGGCCGACTGGAAGCGCAGGTTGAACAGCTCTTCCTTGGCCTTGCGCAGCTCCTCGACCAGGCGCTGGTCTTCGAACGTGTCGAGCTCGCTCGGGGCGAGCGTCTTGGTGCCGATCGCCATTACGCGTCGCCCTCCTCGCGCTTGATGATGCGTGCCTTCAGGGGCAGCTTGTGGATGGCACGGGTCAGGGCCTCACGAGCGAGCTGCTCGTTGACGCCGGCGACCTCGAACAGGACGCGACCCGGCTTGACGTTTGCGACCCACCACTCCGGCGAACCCTTACCCGAACCCATGCGGGTTTCGGCAGGCTTCTTGGTCAGCGGACGGTCGGGGTAGATGTTGATCCACACCTTTCCACCACGCTTGATGTGACGGGTCATCGCGATACGAGCTGACTCGATCTGACGGTTGGTCACGTAAGCGGGGGTCAGGGCCTGGATGCCGAACTCACCGAACGACACCTTCGTGCCACCGGTGGCCTGGCCATCGCGACCCGGGTGGTGCTGCTTGCGGTACTTGACCTTGCGGGGGATGAGCATTATGCCGACGCTCCTTCTGCGACCGGGGCCTCAGCGGCGCGGTTGTCGCGACGGGGGCCACGACGGTCACCACGCTCGCGCGCGGGCTTCTGGTTCGCCTGCTCGCGGGCCAGTTCCTTGTTGGTGAGGTCGCCCTTGTAGATCCAGACCTTCACGCCGATGCGGCCGAAGGTGGTCTTGGCCTCGTAGAAGCCGTAGTCGATGTTCGCGCGCAGGGTGTGCAGGGGCACACGACCTTCACGGTAGAACTCCGACCGGCTCATCTCCGCGCCGCCGAGGCGACCCGAGACCTGGATCCGGACACCCTTGGCGCCGGCACGCTGCGCGCCCTGCAGACCCTTACGCATGGCGCGACGGAATGCGACACGAGCAGACAGCTGCTCGGCGATGCCCTGAGCGACCAGCTGAGCGTCGGCCTCGGGGTTCTTGACCTCGAGGATGTTCAGCTGGATCTGCTTGCCGGTGAGCTTCTCGAGGTCGGCGCGGATGCGCTCGGCCTCGGCGCCACGGCGACCGATCACGATGCCCGGGCGGGCGGTGTGGATGTCGACGCGGACGCGGTCACGCGTGCGCTCGATCTCGATGTTGCTGACACCGGCACGGTCGAGCTGCGTCTTCAGCAGTCGACGGATCTTGATGTCCTCGGCCACGTAGTCCGCGTAGCGCTGACCCGGCTTGGTCGAATCCGAGAACCACCGCGACACGTGGTCGGTGGTGATGCCCAGGCGGAAGCCGTACGGGTTGACTTTCTGTCCCATTACTTGCTCGCCTTCTTCTGGGTAGCGGGCGCGGTCTCAGCAACCTCGGGGGTCGCGAGGACAACCGTGATGTGGCTGGTGCGCTTCTTGATCTGGAATGCACGACCCTGCGCGCGCGGCTGGAACCGCTTGAGCGTCGTTCCCTCATCGACGTACGCGTTCTTGACGAACAGCGCACCCTCGTCGAAGTAGGTGCCCTCGTTGTCGGCCTTCACGCGAGCGTTCGCGATGGCCGAAGCGACCAGCTTGTAGATCGGCTCGCTCGCACCCTGCGGCGCGAACTTCAGGATTGCAAGGGCCTCTTCGGCCTGCTTGCCCTTGATGAGCGCGACGACACGACGAGCCTTCTGAGGGGTCACGCGGATGTGTCGCACGCGTGCGATGGACTCCACCATTTCTCTCTCCTCTTGCGCCCCCGCGTCAGCGGCGGCGGCCCTTCTTGTCGTCCTTCTCGTGGCCGCGGAAGGTGCGGGTGGGCGCGAACTCGCCCAGCTTGTGGCCGACCATGGTTTCGGTCACGAACACAGGGATGTGCTTGCGACCGTCGTGCACGGCGATGGTGTGCCCGAGCATGGCCGGGATGATCATCGAGCGGCGCGACCAGGTCTTGATGACGTTCTTCGAACCCGATTCGTTCTGGGAGACGACCTTGCGAAGCAGGTGCTCGTCGACGAAGGGGCCCTTCTTGAGACTGCGTGGCATCTTCTGTTCCTACCTACTTGCGCTTCTTGCCGGCCGTGCGGCGGCGGACGATGAGCTTGTCGCTTTCCTTGTTGGCGTGGCGCGTACGGCCCTCCGCCTGACCCCACGGGCTCACGGGGTGACGACCACCAGAGGTCTTGCCCTCACCACCACCGTGCGGGTGGTCGACCGGGTTCATCGCGACACCGCGGACGGTCGGGCGCACGCCCTTCCAGCGCTTGCGGCCGGCCTTACCCCAGTTGATGTTCGACTGTTCGGCGTTGCCGACCTCGCCGATGGTTGCGCGGCAGCGTGCGTCGACGTTGCGGATCTCACCCGAGGGCAGACGAAGCTGCGCGTACGGGCCGTCCTTGGCGACGAGGCGAACCGCTGCTCCTGCCGAGCGGGCCATCTTCGCGCCGCCGCCGGGGCGCAGCTCGATGGCGTGCACGACGGTACCGGTCGGGATGTTGCGCAGGGGCAGGTTGTTGCCGGGCTTGATGTCGGCCGAGGCGCCCGACTCCACGATGTCACCCTGCTGCAGCTTGTTCGGAGCGAGGATGTAACGCTTCTCGCCGTCGACGTAGTGCAGCAGCGCGATGCGCGCGGTGCGGTTGGGGTCGTACTCGATGTGCGCGACCTTGGCGTTGATGCCGTCCTTGTCGTTACGACGGAAGTCGATCACGCGGTACTGACGCTTGTGTCCGCCACCGATGTGACGCGTGGTGATGCGGCCCTGGTTGTTGCGGCCACCGGTCTTCGCGATGGGACGAAGGAGCGACTTCTCGGGCGTCGATCGGGTGATCTCAGCGAAGTCCGCCACCGACGAGCCGCGGCGACCGGGGGTCGTGGGCTTGTACTTGCGAATTGCCATGTCTCTAGTCCTCTATCCCGACTGTCAGCCGACTGCCGTGAAGATGTCGATGGAGCCCGACTTCAGCGTGACGATGGCGCGCTTGGTGTCCTTGCGCTTGCCCATGCCGAAACGGGTGCGACGGGCCTTGCCGACGCGGTTGATCGTGTTGACCGACGCCACCTTGACGCCGAAGATCTTCTCGATCGCGAGCTTGATCTCGGTCTTGGTCGCACGCGGGTCCACGAGGAACGTGTACTTGCCCTCGTCGATGAGCGAGTAGCTCTTCTCGGAGACGACCGGCTTCAGGATGATGTCGCGCGGGTCCTTGTTGACAGCGGTCATGCGGAGACCTCCTGGGTGGAGACGGTCTTCGACGCGACGAACGCGTCGTAGGCAGCCTTGGTGAAGACGATGTCGTCCGAGACGAGCACGTCGTAGGCGTTGAGCTGGTCGACGTAGAGCACGTGCACGTACGCGAGGTTGCGGACGCTCAGGATGCTGGTCTCGTCGTCGCGGGTGACGACCACGAGCACGTTCTTCGCCGGGGCGAGGTTGCCGAGGACCGCGACAGCAGCCTTCGTGGACGGAGCGCCTTCGATGCCGAACGAGTCGACGATGTGCAGGCGGTCACCGCGAGCGCGATCGCTCAGCGCACCGAGGAGCGCGGCAGCGATCATCTTCTTGGGCGTGCGCTGGCCGTAGTCGCGGGGCTTGGGGCCGTGGACGATGCCACCACCGGTCATGTGCGGCGCGCGGATCGAACCCTGACGGGCGTTACCCGTGCCCTTCTGCTTGAAGGGCTTGCGACCGGCACCCGAGACCTCACCGCGACGCTTGGTCGAGTGTGTTCCCTGGCGAGCCGCGGCGCGCTGCGCAACGACGACCTGGTGGATGAGCGGAATGTTCGTCTTGACGTCGAACAGGGCGGCGGGCAGCTCAACCGAGCCGGCCTTCTTGCCGTCAGCCTTGTGGACGTCGAGCGCGAGAGTCGAGTCAGCCATGATCAGGCACCCTTCACTGCGTTGCGGACGTAGACGATGCGACCACGCGCACCGGGGACGGCGCCCTTGACGAGCAGCAGACCCTTCTCGGCGTCGACTGCGTGGACGGTGAGGTTGAGCACGGTGACACGCTCGCCACCCATGCGACCTGCCATCCGCATGCCCTTGAACACGCGGCTGGGGGTCGAGGAGGCGCCGATCGAACCGGGCTTGCGGTGGTTACGGTGCGCACCGTGCGAGGCCGAAACACCCTGGAAGTTGTGGCGTTTCATGACACCCGCGGTGCCCTTGCCCTTGCTGGTGCCGACGACGTCGACCAGCTGACCGGCCTCGAACACGCCGTCAACGGTGAGCTCCTGACCGAGTGAGTAGTCAGCAGCATCCGCCGTGCGCACCTCAGTGAGGTGGCGGCGCGGGGTGACGCCCGCGGCCTCGAAGTGGGCCGAGAGGGGCTTGTTCACCTTGCGGGGGTCGATCTGGCCGTACGCGATCTGCACGGCGTTGTAGCCGTCCTTCTCGGGAGTGCGGACCTGGGTGACCACGTTGGGGGCCACCTCGATCACGGTGACGGGAACGAGCTTGCCGTTCTCGTCCCAAACCTGGGTCATGCCGAGCTTGGTGCCCAGCAGTCCCTTCGAAATCTTTGAGTTGATGTCAGCCATGTCGAACCTCAGAGCTTGATCTCGATGTTGACGTCGGCCGGCAGGTCAAGGCGCATCAGCGAGTCGACGGCCTTGGGCGTCGGATCGATGATGTCGATCAGACGCTTGTGGGTGCGCATCTCGAAGTGCTCGCGGCTGTCCTTGTACTTGTGGGGCGACCGGATGACGCACACGACGTTCTTTTCGGTCGGAAGCGGCACGGGTCCAACGACCGTCGCGCCCGCTCGGGTCACGGTGTCGACGATCTTGCGCGCCGAGCTGTCGAGCCCGGCGTGGTCGTACGACTTCAGGCGAATGCGGATCTTCTGTCCCGCCATTGTCTGCTCACTCTCTTTCTCGCGTCTTACCTCTGAACCCCGATCGGTTCGGGGCACGGGCATTGGACGCACCGTGGCGCTTGCACGCCGTGGCACTTCACTCCGCTGCATGGGGATGCATGTTGCGGATGCTGCACCGCTGTTCTGATGTCAACCCGGACGCTCGCGCATCCGGTCCCGCACGACACGCACGCGTGTCACCCTGGCAAGCAGGGATGCTGTGTGGGAAACGTGTTCTGCTGCCCGCGGCCTAGACTCTGCGCTTCCGCGCGTTCTATGCACTGCCCTGGCAGTGATCCAGGCGCACAGCAGTGCGCACCGGAATGTGGAACCTGAACAGTCTACGTGCATCCCGGGCGTGTCGCAAACTCGCG
>NZ_DBHD01000107.1:2113-4571 GCF_002296025.1 Microbacterium sp. UBA837 | reverse complement strand
GGTGCATTGCCGAGCGTAGTCGACGGGTGCGAGGTAGCCGAGCGATGAATGCCGGCGGTCGTGGTTGTATTCGGTCTTCCAGTCGCCGATCACGACCTGGGCGTGGAGCAGCGAGTAGAAGCTGTTGATGTTCAGGCACTCGTCGCGGAGCCTGCTCTCGGCATCCTCGCCTTCACTTCGGCGAGGTCACCCGTGGCCAGGCCTCTCGCCCTCGCTGCGCCACCGGCGACATCCTCCGCTTCGCGAGGTCACCATGGACGAGCCCCTCGCTGGGCGACGCGTGCGTCCCGTCATGGCCTGAGACCTTACATCACCGACGGGGCCCTGCCGAGAGACGATCCTCACGGCAGGGCCCCGTCACGGTGCTTGGGCGCGAGCGGCCGGGTGCGCCTCGGGGGTCAGGCGTCGTCCCGCCCGGCGGCGCGGTGGACGAACTCGATGAGGGAGTTCTCCATCTCGGCGCGGGTCTCGGGCTCGTTGTGAACCTCGTGGCGGACGTCGGGGTAGATGTGGAGTTCGACGTCGTGGCCCTTCTCCTCCAGGCGCCGGGCGACCTCGCGCGCACCCTCGCCGTAGTTGGTCACCGGGTCCTCCGCGCCCGCGAAGATCGCGACGGGAACCTGCGGAAGGCGGTCGAAGAAGTCGTCGCCGTTGGCCTGGTCGTACACGTCGACGAAGCCCTGCAGGAACCGGTTGCTCAAGGGGGCGCCGAAGTTGTTGAAGGGGTCGCGGCCGTGATCACGGACGACGTCCGCGTTGCGCGCCACCCAGTCCGTCGGGCCGAAGTCCGGGCCGAGGCGGTCGTAGAAGCCGTCGAACAGCTGGCCCACCAACGCATCCGCAGCGGGGGCGGAACCGTCGGCCGCCACGGCAGCCTTCAGGGCCTCGCGATCCAGCGTCGACTCGACACCGCGCATGCCCACGGCGATACCGCCCAGCGCGAGCCCGTCGACCTCGACACCCGGCTGCAGCACCAGCGCCCGCGCGATCATCGACCCCAGGCTGTGGCCGAACACCACGTACGGCAGGTCGGGGAACAGCTCCTTGGCCTTCCGGTACAGCGTCACCTCGTCCTGCACGATGACCGTCGCCGACTCGTCACCGGCGTCACCCCACGTCCCCGACTGCATCGCCGTCCGACCGTGACCCGCGTGATCGTCCGCGACCACGACGAACCCCGCATCCACCAGCGCGGCCGTCATGTGCAGGTACCGGCGGGAGTGCTCGCCGAGACCGTGGATGAGCTGGACCACCGCCACCGGCGTGACCGCCGGTTCGTACACCCAGGCCTGGATGGTGTCGGTGCCGTTGTGCGACGTGAACTCGAGTTCGCGCAGAGCCATGCTGACCTCCTCGTCATGCCCTCGGGCGGGGAGCTCGACGGTATGACCCTACCGTACCTGCCGACAACGGGATGTCCGGCCCCCGACCTCCGTCGCCTACTCGCGGAACTCCCTGTCGCGGGCGCTGAGAGCGGCAGGTACGCGCCCAGCCCGTCCCGAGAGCCGCGTGACCGGGTCCGGACCCGGCGGCCCGGCAGGGTCACCCCCGGTGGGGGGCCGCGTCCCGCCCGGATCATGTCTGCCGGCCCGCCCCGTGGCACTTCGGACGCTCTGTGCCGGCGCCGGGCGTGCCCGTCCACGCCCGGACGGCCCGCAGAACGTGGACCAGGCCTCGGCATCGCGGCTACGGAAGGTGAGGCCGGGGTCGATCAGACAGGCGACACGGGACATCACATGGAGAAACGGCGTCCCCGCTCCGGTGCTGCGTGTACCCGACGACGGCCCCCCGGCCGACGAGCCCGGCGCCGACGACCTCGGTCCCGGCGATCACGCCGCGGCCCACGTCGCCCGCGACTACGGTGCCCGCGCCGACGACGCGCCCCACGACCACGCCCACCACGCGCCCGACGACCCGTCCGAGCGTCCCCGCAGTGAAGGCGGTGCAGCGCACCTTCCAGGTGGACCGGTACATGCCCAAGACCGCGGCTCAGGCCCGGGTCGTGGCGCGCCTCGACGACGACGGCGTGCTGCGTTACCGCGAGGACCGCGCCCTCTGGGGCGCGAACAACTGGCAGTTCGTGACGGTGCGGGTGCCCGCCGACGCGAGCAAGGCGCAGGTCATGGCCGTGATCAACGCCAAGACGTCCTCGCGTGTGGGTGACGTGCACACCGGTTCGCGCCTGCGTTCCATCACGCGTGGTCGCTCGGTGACGATCGCGTGGGAGCTCGGCAAGGGCGCCCGCCCCACCTCCGCCTGGGGTGCGAACAAGTCCGTCAACCAGATGTTCTTCGCCCGCTCCTGAGCGACCACAGGTGGGCGTGGCCATCACCACCACGCCCACCTGTGGCGGGCCTGCATCGCCGAGCCCGGCCGAGCGACGCGTCACGCTTGCGAGGGTGGCGCCGTCGCCGCATGTCGGCTCCGCCCCTCGGGGGGGGTGCCCCTATGTCTTTCG
>NZ_DBHD01000107.1:0-1791 GCF_002296025.1 Microbacterium sp. UBA837 | reverse complement strand
GCCCCTATGTTCTTTGTCAAGCACGACGGGGTGGCTGCTGGGAACGTCGTGTGCGTCTCGTCGGGCTTGTAACGCTGGCGGCTAGGCTTCGGACATGAGGAGCGCGAAGCAATCCACGGTCCCGACTTGGCTGAGGGTCCTCGTGTGGTCAATCGCGATCGCGCTGGCGATCGTGGGGATTGTGTTGGCGGTGGTGTCGAGCAGTTTCTGGCCTCTGATCGCGTTCGCCGGTCTGGCCGTGCCGATGATGCCGATCGGGTCGATGAGGTCGTCGCGGCGGGCGGCTGCCGACCCGCGCTGAACTCTGGCTCCGTCCGGACGAAGCTCACGCGGCGATCGCGGTGGTGTGTGGCTGGTAGAGGGTGCCGTCGCGGAGCATGGCGTAGAGGACGTCCGATCGGCGTCTGGCGAGGGCGATGAGTGCTTGGTTGTGGCGTTTGCCTTGCGCGATCTTCCGGTCGTAGTAGGCGCGCGACTCGGGGTCGCGGAGCGCGGCGAACGCGGAGAGGAACATGGCCCGTTTCAGGATTTTGTTCCCGCGGCGGGACGGATGCTCACCCCGGATGGAGGCCCCGGATCTGCGGGTGACGGGTGCGAGGCCGGCGTAGGCGGCGAGGTGCCCGGCGGTCGGGAAGGTTCTGGTGGTGACTTCGGTGAGGAGCCGGGCTGCGGTCCTGACGCCGACTCCGGGCATGCTCGTCAGGACCGGCTGAAGAGGGTGCTGCTCGACGATCTTCTCGACCTCACCAGCGATCTCGTCCCGTTGCCTGCGCAGCGCGGCGAGCTGCTCCGCCAGCCGCGGGAGGACGAGCGCTGCCGCGTCGGTGCCGGTGACCACGACAGTCTGCTCACCGAGGGCGGTCACAATCTCGCCCGCCCAGACGCGACCCTTCCTCGGCGCGTTCTTGAGCAGCCGGTTCCCGAGCCTTTTCTCACCCGCTGATCGCATCGCCGCAGGGGACGGGTAGTGCTGCAGCAGGTCGAGCATCGCGGGATGGTCCAGCCGTGGCCCGATCACGCGTTCCAGCGCGGGGTGGATCTGGGTGAGAAGCCCGCGGATGCGGTTGCTGACTTGGGTGATCTGTCCGGCGAGGTCGTCGTCGAACCCGCAGAGCATCGACAGTTCCGCGACCTGCTCGTCCGCGACCTGGATCGAGCGGAGCGTGTGCGGCATCGTCCGTGCGGTCTCGGCGATGATCGCGGCGTCCCGCGCGTCGGTCTTCGCCTCGCCCGGGTGCAGATCGGCGATGCGCCGCATCGCCAGCCCGGGAAGGTAGCCGACCAGAGCCCCGAAAGCCTGCGCGACGGCGACCGGCAGCGCGCCGATCGTCGCCGGCTGATCCACGACCAGCAGCACGGTCCCGTGCGTCGCGAGCTGGTCGAGCACTGCCCGCAGTCGACGCTCGTCGTTCGGCAACGGCTTGTCGAACAGCCGCTCGCCGGCCCGATCGAGGGCGACGGCGTGGTGTTCGCCCTTGCCGACATCGAGCCCGACGAACACGCCGACCTCGTCGTATCTGTCGATACTGGTGACCACGTTGCCTCCGTTCGCTCCCGACGGCGTCCGCAGGCGGTGCGTCTCGGCATCCACGTTACGAACGGCCTCGAGCGTGCTCGGGCCTGGCCCCTATCAGCGATCACACACCGCCAACCAGGCCCGGTGACAACACCCCCCGGATCATCAAGGACAGGGGGCAGCAATCATGCCGGGCCCAGCAGGCCGTCACCGCCCAGCATCCTCCGCCAGACGGTCATGAAGAAAGTAACGGGGGGAGTCCGGGACCGGCGCCC
>NZ_DBHD01000208.1:0-36343 GCF_002296025.1 Microbacterium sp. UBA837 | reverse complement strand
CTGAAACTCACCGATGTCACCGACCGGATCCGGGTCGCGACCGAGACGCTCTACCAGGAGCTGATCGATGCCGAGGCGACCGCGGTGATCGGCGCCGGCCCGTTCGAACGCACCGCCGCCCGAACCACCCAGCGCAACGGCTCCCGTCCGAGGACCCTGTCGACCACGGCTGGGGATCTGGAGCTGCGGATCCCGAAGCTGCGGCAGGGGACGTTCTTCCCGTCGCTGCTGGAGCGGCGCCGCCGGGTCGATCAGGCGCTGTTCGCGGTGGTGATGGAGGCCTACCTGCACGGCGTCTCGACCCGGAAGGTCGACGACCTGGTCAAGGCGCTCGGCGCGGACACCGGGATCTCGAAGTCCGAGGTGTCGAGAATCTGCGCCGATCTGGATGCTGAGGTCGCCGCGTTCCGCGATCGTGACCTGGCGCCGGTGGCCTACCCGTATGTGTTCCTGGACGCCACGTACTGCAAAGCGCGGGTGAACCACCGGGTCGTCTCCCAAGCGATCGTCGTCGCCGTTGGGGTCGCCGCTGACGGCCGCCGGGAGGTCCTCGGCTTCGACGTCGGCGACACCGAGAGTGAGCCGTTCTGGACCAGCTTCCTGCGCTCACTCAAGGCCCGTGGGCTGGCCGGCACGAAGCTGGTGATCTCTGACGCGCACACCGGGCTGAAGAAGGCAATCAGCACCGTGCTGCAGGGCGCTGCCTGGCAACGCTGCCGGGTGCACTTCATGCGCAACGTGCTGTCCGTGGTCCCGAAAGGCAGCCAGGACATGGTCGCCAGCGTGATCCGCACGATCTTCGCGCAACCCGACGCCAAGCATGTCATCGCCCAGTTCGACGAGGTCGCCCGCATGCTTGAGCGGTCCCACCCCAAGGTTGCCGCCATGCTCTGCGACGCCAAAGAGGACCTGCTGGCCTTCACCGGGTTCCCGCAAAAGCACTGGCGGCAGATCTGGTCCACCAACCCGCTGGAACGCGTCAACAAAGAGATCAAACGCCGCACCGACGTCGTCGGGGTGTTCCCCAACCCAGCCGCGCTGCTGCGCCTGGCCGGCGCGGTCCTGGTCGAGCAGCACGACGAGTGGGAAGCCGGCGACCGCCGCTACTTCTCCGAGCACTCCATGCGTGAACTCGACACCATGAACAGCGACCAAGTCGAGGAGGTGGTCATCCCCGAGCTCAGCGCGGCATAATCAACACAGCTGACCGCACGGTGTCGAGAAACTCCACCACTCAGCGGGACGTCACCGTCGACGCGTCCACGTCCCCCTCACGACGCTTCGGGCGGTCGATCTCTACCGGCAGACGGAGCGCCGAGCGGTCGTCCGCGCGTCAGCTGCCTCCCTCTGGCGACGCCGCTCCGAGCTGTTCGTCGTCGACGAGATCGACGTGTCGGCAGGCATCCTGCGAGGCCGGGTGAATGGGCGGCGATCGAGATGGCGGCTGCACCAGCTGCCTCCGCACCTGCGACGAATTGCCGTCATCGAGCGGGACCACGGGATGGAGGCGCTGGGGCTGTTCGTCGGTCGAGGCGGTTTGCCGATCAGCCGCAGGCAATGGCACGCGACGTTCGAGGCTGCAAGCGGGCGTGCTCTGAGGCTCGCTCAGGACGAGATGGGCGGTCGCCGTGCACGGATCACTCCGCACGATCTGCGCCACACTTTCGCTGTCGTGCTCCTGAAATCGCTGACCGATGTGGCGCTGGCCCGCGAGGCGGAGCGACGGGCAGGCAACGTGGGACCAGCCACGATCTCCGAGCACATCGCCATCAACCCGCGACTTACAGTGCAGCGGCTGCTGGGGCACTCGAACCCGGCGACGACCATGGTCTACCTGCGCTACATCGAGGACACCGATGCGCTCATCCAGGACGTATTCGAGAGCTGGAGCGACGAGGGCATGACATACGCGGACGCAGTCCTCGCTGATCGGAACGTCGCGTGACGAACATCGACCTCACCCCGCGGCAGATGCTGTTCGTTCTTCCGACCGCGAACGTCGATGGAACACTCGCCCCGCTCGACTTCGCACACCCCGTCCTTGCGGCTGAGCTCGCGGACGCGCTGATCGACATGCGTCGAGCCATGGGTCACACCGACGGCACCGCGTATCAGTACCGCCGGGCGCTGATGAGCCTTCTGCGCGGTCTACCTGACGCTTGCCCGCGAACTGTGAGTCTCGCAACGCCGGGACTCGCCCTCATCGACGCGTTGCACGCGTGGGAATCCGCGTTGGCCGGCAACTACCCGCCAGAGAGCGCGATCCCGTACAAGTACGGCAGACAGATCCGCGCTCTCGTCCGCGTCCACGCAGCGAACGGTCGTGACGTCAGCGACGCCACGCTCCGTTGGGCGCAGGCGCACGTGCTGCACCAGGGCGGCGACTCCACGCCGCTCGATGAGTTCTCGAACGCGGAGCGACTCGCGATTCGCAACGCCTGCCGCGCCCGAATCCGCGAATTGGAGGCTCGTCTGGCAGTCGGACGTCGGCTGCTCGCCAGCGCAGACGATCCCCGAAGCACAGGGTGGGAACGAAGCGCCGATGTCCTGTGGGGCATTCGCCATCTCGGACGACGTCCCGGAGCATCGATCGAGGCTGATGTCCTCCGCGCGTGCGCATCGGGTGTGCTCGACGACCTCCACGACGACTTCGCGCTCGAACAGTCACCGGTCCGCGCCAATGCCGGCCGGATCACGCGACGACTACTGACCCACCTCTATCCGTCCAGCGAGGACCTCGTTGCGTTTCGCACACTCCTGCAGTTGGAGAGTGGTGCGGCGCCGGAAGAGTGGTCGGACGTTCGACTCACAGACATCGAGCACACGACAGACTCGGTCCGCGTACGGCTCCACAAGGCGCGAGCCCACCGAACTCGAACCGTGCGATGCGCGATCACCGGGTCTCGCGATGGCACCGGGTGGAGAGCAGGGGATCTCATACTTCGCCTGATCGCTGTCACCGAGGCAGCTCGGGAGGAGGCAAAGGAGGTGGGCGGCTCCGACGCGGACGCCTTGTTCATCACCGTGCAGCGCACCGCGTCCAGGCATCTCGTCGCGCGCCAGGAGTCATTCTCGCGCCGCCCCTTCACGTCGCTTCTGATGGCGATCTCGCCCGAGATATCAAAGCCATACGATTCCCGCCGGCTACGCAAGACAGTGAAGAGTGTTCGTGCAGCAGTGCTCCGCAGCGCTGACGCCGCGGCGGGAGACGACCACAGCATCGCTGTCTACCAACGCCATTACGCGCAGTCGACAACCGTGCATGTTCTGGCCGGCAACGCAGTCAACGCGGCGCAGAGTCAGGTGTTCGATCGAGTACGAGGGCCGGTCTTCGTTCGTGCTGCGGCCAGCACCGTCGACGACGCAGCAGGCGACCTGGGTGCTGCCGCAGCCGCCGAGTTGGCCTCGAGCGCCACTGACCAGGGAATCAACGTGACTCAGTGCACGTCACCGTACGAATCGCCCTTCACGCCGGCGGGGCGGCTCTGCGAGCATCGGCCATCGATGTGCTTCGCGTGCCCGAACGCGATCGTGTTCGCAGATCACCTGCCGCGAGTCCTCGCGTACCGAGAGATTCTCCGCGGTCACGAGAACGAGATGCCCCCGGCCCAGTTCGCGGCGGTACACGGTCAGCAGTTGGTCAACGTCGAACGCATCCTCCACGAGTTCTCCCCGACGGAGATCGAGAACGCGCGGACGGCGTGCGAGACCGCCTCTGTCCATGTGCCGCTCACCCAGAGAGGAGTCCACCTGTGAGCGTCGATCGCGAGTACTCTGCCGAGCCGGTGTCGCTGTTCGCGAGCGACTACTGGGCGAGCGACACGGCGGTCATCTCAGATCGACACCTCGAACATGACTTCCCCATCCCCTTCTTCGGAGATGAGGATCGCTGGGACCTCAGCGCCCTGGGGTGGAACCCTGCTGCGGGCCGCCATTCCGCGGTGCTGTTGTTCGACTCGTTCATCGGTGAGTGGAACCTTCGTGCTCGCGAACTCGCAATGGCACTTCTCAACCCTGTGCATCCCGTGCTGCGCGGGCAGATGATCTATCTGCGAGCAACGCCCGCCCATGTGAAGACGATCCGTTCCAAGCTCGAGGGCCTGAAGCGGTTCGCCGCGTGGTACGCCGACAACCTCCCTGACACTCCACTCCGTGATCTCCATCAGTCGCACCTCGACGGCTTCCTCACTGAGGTCAAGACGATGGGGATCCCCTCCAGAACGCGACAAGCAGTCGATGCTGTTCGCGAACTGCACACCTACGCGGCAGTCCTCTCTGGCGGAGGCATCCCATTCCGTCCATGGGGAGATCTCCACACGATCGCGCTCAGCGGGCAGAAGTCCAGCGCCGAGCTGAGCACGCCGGTGATTCCACCGCAGGTGTGGTGGCCGCTCCTGCGGGCGTGTTGGCAGTACATCAACGTGTTCTCGCACGACATCTTTGCGGCCGCCGCGGAATGGTCGGCGCTCGACCGCCCCAAAGCCGAGCGCGTGAAGGTACGACACCCCGAGGACACGCTCGCGCGATGGATCGTAACGCCCGGAAATCGGGTGCCCCTGCATCGGATGACGTACGGCAGATTCCGCGAGGGCGAGATCCACTGGACACTTCTTTCCTTGCTCGTCTCCGATGGGCACAGCAAGCAGATGTTCTCCGAGTTGGACCGTCCTGACGTCCTCCGCCGACGTCAGGACATCGTCGACGCGATCGGCTCCGGCACGCTCGCGACCGCGCGCGGTGGGCTCGCCACAAAAGCGACGGCGATCGAACGCGCCGATGGATCCGTCGGTCCGTGGATCGACGGATTCGACCCGGCGACGATCCGAGTCCAACTGAAGCTCCTCCGCAACGCGTGCTACGTCTTCTGCGCGGCTCTCACGATGATGCGCGACTCGGAACTGCTGAGCATCAAGAAGGGAGCGCTCACCACTTCGTACGGGGCGCCCGCCGTCACCTCCCAGCTCCGGAAGGGTCGGCGTGGGACCCAGCGACGCAACTGGTGGATCATCGAACCCGTTGCGCAAGCAATCGCCGTCGCGGAACGACTTGCTCTCGGCGACGACGTCTTCAGCTCTGTTCGACGTGAACATCGAGCGCACGACGGAGCAGGTCGGTTCGATCGTCACAGCGAGCTGAAGCAGTTCATCTCTCAGCTCAATGGTCAATCCGCGGATGCCGGTCTCGAACCGATCCCCGCGTTCCAGCTTGCACCGCACATGTTCCGGCGGACGATGGCCGTGATCACCGCGCAACAGCCAGACGGCGAGATCGCCCTCGGCATCCAGCTCAAGCACGCAGCGCGACGCGCCGTCGCGAACGGCACGACCTCCGGGTACGCGAGCGAGACGCCGGAGTGGGCCGCGGAGTTCGAGCATGAGCTTCAGGAAGCTGTCGCGTCACGGTTGGTCGGCGCCTGGTCTTCTCACCAAGACCACGAGATGAGGCTCGCAGGCGCAGGCGCACAGCGCTTCCGAGACGAGCTCGAGAAGGTCGAGGCCGTCGCAAGCAACGAGGTCAAAGTCGGCGACGAGCGCACACTGCGCGCACTCCTGCGCGATCGCTTCAGCACGCTCCGATGGGGAACCGTCAACCACTGCCTCGGCATCCCTGAGCAGGCGGCGTGCTTGAAGGGGCTGCCCGCCGAAGCGGCCGCAGGAGGCGTCATGCCTAATCGCTGCCAACCCACCGCCTGCGGCAATTCCGTCGTCACCGAGGAGCACGCGCCGATCTGGATCGCGGAGGAACGCGACCTCGTCGCGAAGCTGCGCGACCGAAAGATGGCACCACACAATCGCGAACAACTCGAGACAGAACTTGAAGACGTTCGCCGTATCACGAGGAAGTTCACGGATGCCTGAGATCTCTGCCGCGACCGAACGCCGACTGCGCGACGCGATGGAGCGCCTGCTCACCGGCGCGGCGATCCGCACCGACGGACGCCTCATCAAGGAGAACCTCTATCGCGAAGCTGGCGTCAGCCGCGCCACCATGAACCGTGCGACTGCGGTCATGGATGAGTGGGCACGTCGCGTCGACGGGTCCCAGCCGCGAGATCGTGAGATCGAGTCGTTGCGAAGCTCGCTGGCCGATCGTGCAGCCCAGATCAAACAGCTCCGCGAGCGAGTGAGCAGCCTCGAAGCACAGCTGACGATCGCCGCGACCGCCATCGCCGAGCTGCACGTCGAGAACCAGTTGCTGCGTGGCGATGACCCGAGCCACAACGTCACTCCGATGAAGCGCCCGAACGCGGACTCACGCCGGGGATGACGGGCGCTGCTGCTGCTCGTGTCATCGCCACTTCGGAGGTCGGGTGTACGTGGTCGCGCCGACGGTGAAGCTCTCGGGCAGAAGAGCCTGGCGGATCTTGTCGCGACCGATCTGCGACGACGCGGGCATCAGCTGCTTGAGTTCGCTCGAGAACCGCTTGGGTGGGAAGGCGGCGCCGATGAACATGTGCGGGCGGAATTGTTTGGCCGCCCTGACCGCGGGCGCAAGATCGCTGTCGGCGCTGATGATCAGTGCCGAGTCCATCGCGTTCGCAGCGGCGTCGCCCACAAGAGCAACGGCGATGTTGACGTCGGTCTCCTTCTCCTCGTGCACCGTACGCGTTGCGCGACAGTTGAAGCACGTCACGGTCTTCGCTTGATATCGGCCCTGCGTGACGCTGAAGACGTTGGTGTGACGCGCAGCGACGGCTGCCTGATGGTAGGCCTGACGACTGGCCGCGCCCGCATCGCCCAGCACAGGTGCGGTGAAGTACTTCACCGCGACGATGTGGCTGCGTGGGCGCAGGCTCTGCGCGAGTGCGACGAAGTCGATCCAGAGCGTCGAGCGTCCGAACTTGTCGTGCATGCCGTGATAGAAGTTGAAGCCGTCGATGTAGACGATGAGGCGCTCGTGCGGCGGTCCAGGAACGGGTGAGGCTGACAACAGACGACTCCAAATCGGTGCACGAGGTGATCACCTTCCTACCAGCGATCGTGTGTATAGTGTGGATACACCCCGCCCGGTTGTTCATCCCAACCGTGGCCCGACGCCCTCCCTCGTGGAGGGCGTCTTTGTGTCCGAGCCGGGTTGTCGAGCCATCGAGATTGCCATACAGATTAGGCCTTACTGCAGAGGCCTACTCGTGACGCTTGATGGGTGCCTTCCCCCGCGACCTCGCCTGATGCGTGGGACCACTACGCTCGCGAGCTCGGCCAGAACATCCAGCGGGAACGAGCGCGTGTCGGATACAGCCAGGACCGTGTGGCGTACGAGTCCAACCTGAGCCGCTACACGTACCAGAAGCTCGAGAAGGGTGAGTCGAAGCCCGGAACTCCCGCGAATCCGACCGTCAAGACTCTGCTGGCGGTAGCTCAGGTGCTCGACGTTCAGCTCACCGACCTCTTGCCCAGCGTGACGCCCGACCTCACGATCCGCTGAGGCACTTCGGCGTTGCGGGTGACAGCCCGCGACTACCAGGAGAGGCCTAATCTGTATGGCATTCTGCACTGTATGGGCGCTGCGGAACTCAACCAGGAGTCGTTCGTCATGGCGGTGGAAGATCCCTACCTCACCGCCCTGATCGGAACGATCGAGGAGCCCGCCGGATCCAGCACCGCAGCCCAAGCCGGCAGGCTGACGATCGCATGGTGGGACACACATGGCACTGGGCCGTCGTGCGCCGAACTCTTGAACGCGATGTTCACGAGCATCGCGTGGGACGACGTCATCGAAGACCCGGGACGGACACTCCTCGAACGCCGTGAACAGACCGAGCTCATCCAGCGCTGGCTGATCAGCTACTGGACCCGACTGGGCGCGATCGCCTTCATCCCCGGACACGACGACGTCGTACGGCCGGGACGAATCTATCCCGAGCCGGAGACTGACTGATCCATCACCGCCTGATAGGTTGGCCGGTTCTACGTCGAGGAGGAAGCATGCGCGAGATCTCAATCGCAGGCCGTACGGTCACGGTCTCGCTCGTCGCGACCACGCACGGCGAGGATGGCGATATCCAGCGCTACCTCGTCGAGGTGTCGGGCTCGGACGCCGCGACCCACCTCTCGATTCTCCGCATGACCAGCGCAGTCGATGCACGCGCAATGGCGTCGGCGATCGAGACCGAGCTCCTGCTCGACTATCCGGGCAGTCGTGACGACGGAGTCCTCCGCGATCCGAGCGTTCGCGCCTGGCGCGACGAGCATCGGACCGCAATCGAGGCCGCTCTCGGTCAGCTGCGTGACGAGATCGCTGGGATGCCGCCGGAGCCGGTCAGCGACCTCGAACGAACGCTGCTTCGCGCCTTCGAGATGGATCCCGACGCCCCGGATCCTGGCGATGCGTGAGTACCCCTGGTTCGACTTCGACCAAGTCGACTTCGTGACCTCTGACACCCACTTCAGTCATGCCCGCATCAGCGAGCTCGCCGACCGTCCCTTCTCAACCGTCGCGGAGATGGATGCCGCGCTGATTGGCCGGTGGAACGACGTTGTCGCTCCTGACTCCGTCGTGCTGCACCTGGGAGATCTCGCGCTCGGAGCGATCGCTGAATCCCTTCCGCTCACCGCACACCTGCACGGACGCCGACTCCTCGTCCCCGGCAACCACGATCGTGTCTCGCCCGCGACGCAGTCGAAACGGGCGATCGAGCGATTCCTGCCCATGTACGAAGCGGCGGGCTGGGAGATCCTCCCAGAGGTCGTCGAGGGCACCCGCCGCGGGTACCGGATCATCGCTTCGCACTACCCCTACGCCGGCGACAGCCAGGAACAGGATCGACACACTTCGCATCGCCCGCGCTGGGACGACGGCATCCCGCTCATCCACGGGCACACCCACGCACGGGACCATGGCCCGAATGGGCATCAGTTCCACGTCGGCGTCGACGCCCACGACTTCTCACCAGTCCCGTTCAGCGTGATCGACGGCTGGATCCTGAGCCTGCCGGGAATCGAGACTCGGCTGCAGACAGCGGTCCGCGAGGCTCGAGAGGTCCTCGCCGACCTGGACGATACGCCCCCACTCAACATGGACTTGATGTTCTTCATGCAGGCGTACGACGAAATTCACATGCACCTCGAAGAGCTGCTGGCGGCCGTTGACGAAGTCGGGCACCTTAATGGCGACGAGGGCAAGGGGTCCCGATAGGATCGGCCATACCCGGATAAATCCGGTTCAATCCGCATGGGGGCGTGAATGTCCGAGCCGTGGCTCTCTGCCGACGACATCGCTGAGCACTTGGGCGTGACCAAGGACACGATCTACGCCTGGATCTCCGACAAGGGGATGCCGGCGCACAAGGTCGGGCGTCTGTGGAAGTTCCAGGCGAGCGAGGTCGACGACTGGGTACGCAGAGGGGACGCAGGATCTCCGGACTGACCCAGTCGGCCGCGATGTCGGCGGCACGACGTATCCTGATCGACTTGCCATTTTCCAGGGGAGGAACCACGTGGACGCACCTGCGGTGACGCTGGCATCGCTGCGCGCCGGGCAACGCCTGCGCGGTGTCCTGCCCGGGCAGCCGGTGACACTCGTCGGCGTGACACCGCTGGACGACGCGCTCGTCGAGATCTTCTTCCGCGATGACTCGGGTCGGACCGGCGAACGCACCATCACCGAGCTCGATGCCGGCAAGCTCGAACTAGTCACGGAGCTGGGTAACGCGCCCGCGTTCGACGGCGACCCTGATGAGTTCCGCCTCGCGGCCGAGGCGCTCCGCATCAAGTACGCCGCGCTCTACGACCCGATGGCGGCGGTGAATAGCTCGGACGTCGATCCGTTGCCGCATCAGATCCGCGCAGTGTACGAGGAACTCCTCCCGCGAATCCCGCTGCGGTTCCTCCTCGCTGATGACCCCGGCGCGGGCAAGACGATCATGGCCGGCCTCTACCTCAAGGAGCTCATCCTCCGCGCCGACTGCGAACGAGCGCTCATCGTCGCGCCCGGCGGCCTCGTGGAGCAGTGGCGGGAAGAGCTGTCGCAGAAATTCGACCTCTCGTTCGAGATCTTCAACCGTCAGATGGTCGACGACGCGCAGGGCCGCAATGTGTTCGACGAGCACCCGTTCCTCATCGCACGGATGGACCAACTCTCCCGCAGCGATGACCTGATCGAGCAGCTCTCCGACGTCACCTGGGACGCTGTCGTCGTCGATGAGGCGCATCGCATGTCCGCGCACTACTCGTCATGGGCGGGTCAAGTCGACGAGACGAAGCGGTTCCGGCTGGGGCGGCTGCTCGCCGAGACCGCGCACAACTTCCTCCTCATGACCGCGACCCCGCACGCAGGCAAGGAAGAAGACTTCCAGCTGTTCATGTCCTTGCTGGACCGCGACCGGTTCGAGGGCCAGTTCCGCGCCGGCGTGCACCGCACTGACACGCGCGGCCTGATGCGGCGCATGGTGAAGGAAGAGCTCCTCACCTTCGAGGGCAAGCCTCTGTTCCCCGAGCGTCGCGCGTACACGGTCGAGTACGAGCTGAGCGACCCCGAGCGTGAGCTATATGAGCTGGTGACCGGCTACGTGCGCACCGAGATGGGTCGTGCGGAACGGCTCGCGCAGGCGGGCGACAAGAAGCGCGGCAACAACGTGGGGTTCGCGCTCACCGTGCTGCAGCGACGCCTCGCCTCAAGTCCGGAGGCGATCCTCCGATCGCTCGAGCGACGCCAAGTGCGACTCGAGACCCGTCTGCGGGAATGGCAGCGCGCGACCGACGAGGCCCGCTACAGCACCTCCATGACTGCGTCTATTGACGAGTGGTCAACCGGCCGCGTCGCACTCGACTTCGAGGACGCCTCCGCTTCGGCGCCAAGCTTCAACCCCGACGAGTTCGATGACCTCGATGAAGAAATCTCCGAAGAAGAACGAGCACAGTTCGAGGCCCGTGTCGACCAGGTGGTCGACCTTGCCACTGCGGCCGAGTCGATCGGTGAACTCCGCGCTGAGATCGCGATCCTCGAAGACCTCATCCGCGTCGCGCGCCGCGTCCGGTTGCTGGATGACGACAAGAAGTGGGTGGAGCTGCGCACGATCCTCGACGACCAGCTACGCCTCCACCGTTCACCGCGCTCAGGGAGCCAGCGTGGATACCGCGCACGCGCTCGTCGATCCAGAAACCTCATCGCGGGAGTTGTTCTACGTGGCGATGACACGCGGCAGGCTCCGCAACCACGCCTACGTGGTCGTGCCCGACCCGCACGAGGTCGAGCCGCATCTCGACCAACCTGAGCCGCTGACCCTGATCGACCGGCTTGCCAAGGTGCTCGCGCGCAGCGACGCCGACCTCTCCGCGACCGAGACGCTGACGCTCGAGGTAGACCGTCACGCCTCGCTGTCCACGCTGCTGGCCGAACACGACGTGCTCGCCCGCGAAGCACAGATCGACCGCTGGGCGACGCTACTCGACGTCGCGCCGTTCCCCGAGAACGTGGCCGATGACGTGTTCACCAGCCCCTACTACGAGCACTTGGAGAGCGCACTCGCGCGTCACGAGGCAGCCGGCCACCTTGCAGCGGTCGCGCTCACCGCGCTCGCCCCGAGGCTCACGCCCGGCGAAGACCGGGCCGACCCCGCCGCGCAGCTCGCCTCCATGCTCGACCAAGCCACCCAGCAACTCCGGCCCGGCAAGCGAACCAGGGCACGAGTCGCCGGACTCATCCCCACGCCAGCCGAGCCGATCGCAGACGACATGCAGACCGCGCTCATCGAGCGGCACGCGCTCATCGAGGGCGCCGCACGCCAACTCCTGCACGACGCCCAAGAAGCGGGAGCCGCATGGGTGGCGCGGCTCGGCCATCCGAGTTCACGACCCGACGCGCGAGAGCGGTGGGAGGCGCACGCCGCCACGGTTGCGCTGTACCGCTACCGCTACGAGATCAACGGCACATCCCCGCTTGGTGAAGCCAAGGCCGTCACGACCGCCGATCAAGCAGTCGAACGTCGAGCAGCGCAGACCGCGCTTGCTCGGGCTCGACACATCGCCAGGCCCACTTATGACGAGGGTCGGCGAACGCGAGCGATCAGCATCCGAGGGCGGGAACTAGCGTGAGTATGGAACAACAGCGTTTAAGCGCCAATGTGGAAGGAGTGCCTGCTCAGCGCATGTTGTGGTACTTGAAGTTCTCCAGCACGCGGCGGTGGTCGATCAATCCCTGGTCGTAGCTGTCTTCACCACCGAGCAGACGCACCCACGGCCAGTCAGGGACGCGTTGCCCAGCGTCGCGAAACGCGATCTCTGCGAGCGGCACGTTCCGGTCGTCCCAGGACCAGCCTTGTTCGCCCACGTACTCGCCGGGCATCGCGCGGTAGGCCCCTGGATGGCTAGCGTTCGTGCGTTCATGGAGCAAGCTCATCCGGTACTCGTAGCCGTGGAAGGTGTCCTCATAGTCAGAGGGCTCGGGGATCAGTTCGTCGAAGATCGCGCGGACGTCGGCTTTGAGCAGGTGGCTCAACGGATAGGTCCAGCCATTGCCGCTGTTCCACCTGGGCAGCGCGTTCACCGAGTCCTTGTCGAGGACTCGGTAGGGGTGGATGACCTGGCAAGCAGGCAAACGAATCTTCATTCCCATATCGGCGGTGCCCATGACCTCGGTCGCGAGTTTGATCAGCAGGGCGTCTCGTCCTCGTCGTGTCGCCGCGACGCCGATGGCAGTATGCGCGATGAGCGCCGGGTAGAGCCGCGCTTGTTCGAGAAGTTGCTGAACGGGGACACCCCGGAGTCGCGTTGTGCTGGAATCGAGCAGGCGTTCGAGTACGTCCATCCAGAGTCGGTCATGGGCTCCATCCGGGTCGTGCCACGCGCCGGTCACAAGTAGCGCGCACAATTGTCGAGACTGTTCCCGATGTGCTTCCAGCACGTCTTGGAGAGCTGCTGCGTCGAGTCCGTCGATGGAAAGCGGCTGGTTCTTCACGCCCTCGATGACCTTGTCGGTTGCACCCATCACCAGGTCGTGCAGGTCGATGCGGTGTACAGGGTCGGGCAAGTAACGCTTCAAGCGTGTCACCGCCATCGCGGTCGTGAGCGGCGGCTCGGCGAGACGGTCGAGCACCTCCAGTGCGGAGGAAAGGTCGCTGAACATCTCGTCAGCTCCCGCGGTCGGGATCACAAGGCCCGAGCGCGTTGCAAGGAGCTTCTGCGCGTTGACGCCCTTCCCGCTTCGCGCATCCCAGTACAACGGATAACGACGGTTGGGCGTGGACTCGATGAGCCGAACCAGTGCGGTGTCCCACTCGGCTGACCATCCCGAGACAATGAGGCCGTACTCGTCGAAGACACGAGCGAGCAGCGTTACCCATTCGTCCGGGTACTGGTCGAGTTCGGCCGGAGTGTTCCGGGAACCGAGATCGAGATAATCCCCGTGGACCTTGATCACTGTGGCCGGCGCGTGGGCGAGCGGCTTCATGCCGTTGACTGCCTCCGGTCGCGCGATCACCTGCGGGGTGATCCCAACCGCATCAAGCGCCTGCTCCATGAGCCGGTCGAAGTTCGTTGTCACGATGACCTTCACCGATCCCCGCTTGACCAGCTCGGCGATCGCGAGGTGCCCCCTGCTCGGCGTCTTGACCCCTTGTTCTCGTTCTTCATCGGACGGCTCGAAGAAGTCTGCCAACAAGCCCTGCCTGGTCGCCGGGGTGGGTGCGAGCGCTTCAAGAAGCGACGAGTAACCGAGGGGTTCTCCGTGGTAATCGTGCCACCACTTCTCGGGGTCACTGGCGGCATCCTCAATCGATGCCGGGTCCTCGACGGCTGCGACCCGACGCACCAGCTCGGTCACGACACCCCATCCAGTAGGCACACCAGCGCCGGTGGACACGCCGGAGCCCAGGAGCAAGGCGTATACGCCGGGCTGTGCCTGCATCGACGTTGCGAGCATCGCCAGCGGTGACAAGGGGTTGCTCATGTGCCTTCTCCAAGATGGTTGCTGACGAATCGCTGCGCCACCTGTGGTAGTGACCACCAGTGCCCGCCGAAGCCAAACGATTCGCGCTCCGCGCTGGTGAATACTTGCGTCATCGCTTCGGCGATCTTGCGCTCGTCGGAGGTGGGGAACATTGCTGCACGCGCGTCCGGATCGCTGGCGACGACCTCGAATGCTGGATCAGACCGGTCCTGGTTCATCGCCGATGCGGCCGGGTACCCGCTTCCGTGATGCTGACCTTCTGCGGCCACGATCAGGCAGTACAAGACATCGAACTGGCAGAGGGAGTTGAAGAGCGCGTCGTCGTGGGCAAGGTCGCCGGGGTCGGGAACTGCGCTGTCGGGGACATCAGGACGCGTGGCCGGTTGCTCGCTCATCAGGACGCGCGCGGCAGAGATCATCATGCCGCCCTTGTCCTTTGGAAAGAGGTCCGCACGGCTTGCGTCGACTTGCCCGTGTCTGATCCAGGACGAGTAGATATACACGTCACCGTTGGTCGGGTACGGGCGAAGTGCCAGGTCGTGAACGATGGCCCACTGTCGAAGGCGGATGGCAAGGCTGCCAAGGACGTACGCGCGCGTGATGATGTCGAGTCGTGCGACGGCCTCTCCCTGACCGAGCTTGGCGTAGGCGTCGAAGAGGCTATCGATGGATTTCTCGGCAATGGCGTCGCACTCGAAGTACATCGCATGAGCGGTGAGGATAGTTATCTTGTCCAGAGCCGTGCGGCGCTCATCGGGGTTACTCACCAGCGCGGTGGCCTGTCCGAGAAACTGGCGCAGGCGGATGTCGCTGCCGGATTCTAAGTGCGACACCACCGCCTCGCCGAAAGCGTCGTCCGCCATCTCAACGGACAGCGGGACGGGAGCGGGGCCACCTCCGTTGGCCCGCATGGCAGTAGCTAGGTCGGCGATCAGCGAGTCGACGTGTGCGCGGGCTTCCTCGCGGAGCCGTTGGTCGCGGAGGCCCAGCAGATCGTTCCAGTGCGCGTGGCGAAGTGGAGTGTTCTTGGCCCCTTCGCGAACGAGAACGTCTCCCTCACGGAACACCACGACCTGCTTGCCGTTCTGCTCTTGGAATTGGCCCAGCTTGCTCATCGGCACCGGAAGCCCATCGCGGTGGTGCGGAAGGTAGATCAGGACGACCTCATGTCCATCGACCTCGTGAACCTGCGAGATCACATGGACCTCGCCTTCGATGTACTTCCTGATCGTGTCGCCCAACCGGGCACCGTCGAAGCGAGCTCGATCGGCCATAGTGCCGGTAGGCAGAGCCAAAGTGCCATCGTCTTCAACACCGACCAGGATGTAGCCGCCAGGTGGTCTGTTGATCATCGAGACCGCGTCCTTGACGAAGTTCAACTCGTCCCGCTTGGTCGTTAAGTCCAGTTCTGACTTGAATTCCAAGTGCGTCTGCTCGGACACCTGAAGCAACTCGACCAGCTTCTCCCGATCGGTCCGTCCGTCGACGACGATCAAGCTCCATCACCGCCGTCGCCGACACGACTGTCGGGAGAGGGCTGAAACCCGCGCCGCTGTGAACGACCGGGGGACGCCATGGCCTCCGACGGGCCTGCTTCCGGGCGCACCCGGAAGGGTGGTGATTGCCGCATGACTCTCCCTTCGTCAGCTTCGCTCGTCCAAGCACCTCCCGTGCGAACGCTCAGCGATCATGATCCAACTCTACGAGGCAGGTGGCACCGAACCCTGTTGCCGCGACGCTCTATCGGTGGCGCTCCCCGCCGGGACGTGCACCAGTCCCTGCACTCGGGCTGCGGGGCTCCTGACACACACATGTGGGCGAGGCGAGTCCGCGGCAGTGGAGCGCGTGTGCTGGTGGCAGAGCTCCTCCGCACCGACAGGGGAACGCACATTGGCCCACATCCAGCGGGATCGCGACGGTAGAATCGTGGTGGCATCAGCAGGTAGGCGGTCCAGGTTTCCGCCGCGATCGCAGGCAAAGGGGCGCGGAATGGCGGGCATCGAATCGGAGGTCTTGGACACCTTCCTGGCTGCACTGACCGATGTGGATGACGTGCCGCCGCAGGTCACCGAGAGCCTTGCAAGACTGCTGGCGGCGGACAAGCTACCTAAGCCAGACCAGCTTGTAGCGCTCTACACGGAAGCGAGCGGTGAGTCAGCGCTGTGATCCAGGTTCAGAAGCTCCGCATCGAAGAGTTCCGCGGCATCCGCGACCTCGACCTCGACATGGGTAGCAGCTCCTTCGTCGTGGTCGGACCGAACGGTTCCGGCAAGAGCGGAGTGGTCGACGCCATCGACTTCGCATTGACAGGCAACGTCGCTCGCCTCAGTGGAGCCGGCACGGGCGGAATCTCAGTCGCGAAGCACGCACCGCACGTGCACCAGCGCGACAACCCAGCCGCTGCAAGCGTCACCCTTACCTTCACCCACCCCGCCAGCGGGCAGACCGGCACGATCACGCGCAGCGTGAAAACCGCAGGTCAGTTCGCCCTGGACCCCAAGACTCCCGAACTCGTCGCAGCCGTGGAATGGGCTGCACGTCATCCTGAACTGATTCTGTCCCGACGCGAAGTTATCAAGTACGTCAACACCGAGCCTGGGAAACGCGCCCAAGAGGTGCAGGCTCTCCTCAAGCTCGACCGCATCGACGAGACTCGTCGCCTGCTCAACACGGCCCGCAACAAGACGAGCACTGCCGCCAGAAGCGCCGAAGACGCAGTGAAGTCCGCAGAGGATGCTGTCAAACGTGGTCTCGACATCAGCGACCTGCTGCCGAGTGAGGTCACGGTGGCAGTGAACAAGAAGCGGGAAGTGCTCGGCCTGGAGCCGCTGTCAGCAACCAACCTTGAGACCGACCTCAGCGCCGGAGCCACGACCGACGATAGTCAAAGCACCTTCAACCGGGCATCGGCGATCCGCGACATCGAAGCCATCACCAGCTATGTGATCGAGCACAAGGACCTCGACACCGCTGTCAGCGACCTCGACACCGCGCTGACTGAACTCGAGGCCGATCCCGCAGTTCTTGACGCGCTCAAGCACCGCCAACTGGTCGAGGCCGGGCTGCCACTGGTGATCAGTACTGCCTGCCCGCTGTGCGACCTGGAGTGGCCCGATGTCGCATCACTGCGACAACATCTGAACGACAAGCTCACTCGGTCCGAGACAGCCGCGAAGCTTCAGCAACGCATCCAGACCGCGGCGGGCAGGGTGACCGGGCAGCTTCGTGGCGTGCGGTCCTTGATCCAGGCAGCGCAGCCGCATGCTGTCACGCTGGGACAGTCTGCGTTGCAGACGTCCCTGTTGGACTGGTCGAATGACCTTGCCGCGTTCGAGGCGAAGCTCGCGACAATCGACTCCATCCGTGATGAGTCCCAGCGCCTCACCAACGATCCCTTGGCCGCTCCGTCACCGATCACTGATGGGCTGAAGGCGCTTCGAGCGACGATCGAGGCACTGCCAGACCAGACCGCGACTGAGGCCGCACGAGCATTCCTCACAGTCGCCCAAGACCGTTGGACACAACTACGCCAAGCGCGAGCGAAAGCCAAGAAGGCAACCGCAGCTCACAAAGCGGCGAACGCGGTCTACGAGAAGTACAACTCCGTGGCAGACGCGGCACTGACGACGCTATACAAGACCGTAGAGGCCGACTTCAGTAACTTCTATCGGCAGATCAACTCGGACGACGAATCATCCTTCAAAGCAGGGCTGTCGCCGACCGCCGGGAAGCTCGACCTCGAAGTCGACTTCTACGGGCTCGGCATGTTCCCACCGATGGCGTACCACAGCGAAGGTCACCAAGACGGCATGGGTGTCTGCCTCTACCTGGCCCTGATCCGGCAGCTCCTCAAATCGGACTTCCGACTCGCCGTCCTTGATGATGTCGTAACCTCCGTGGACGCCAACCACCGACGACAGTTCTGCAAGCTGCTCAAAGACGTCTTCCCCGACGTCCAGTTCATCATGACGACCCATGATGAGGTTTGGGCGCGCCAAATGCAGTCCTCCGGTCTCATCGCTCGACGTTCGCTCGCTCGATTCCACGGCTGGACCGTTGATGGGGGTCCGTTCTACGGTCAAGGTGGCGACTTCTGGACTCAGATCGAAGCCGACCTTGCCAGCGACGATGTTCCTGGCGCTGCTCACAAGCTACGGCGCAATCTGGAGTCGTCGCTGGCTGATGTCGCTGCGAGCATCCAAGGCCAGGTCGTGTTCCGCGCCGACAACAACTACGACCTCTCATCCTTCTTCTCCGCAGTCAAAGGCCGGCACGGAGATCTGCTCAAGAAGGCCACTGCCTCAGCGAACTCGTGGAACAACGACGCAGCGAAGCAGAAGGTCGAAGCACTGAAAGACGAGCGAGCGAAGGCGATCCTCGCCCAGGACGGAGAGAACTGGGCAATCAACGCCCTCGTCCACAACAACGACTGGGCAACCATGACGAAAGCAGACTTCGCGCCGGTCGTTGAAGCCTGCAAGCAGTTCCTCGGACTCTTCACCTGTAGCAACGATGCGTGCGACGGGTGGATCTACGTCCTCGGCATCCCCGGAAAGGAAGAAGAACTCCGATGCTCCTGCGGGGACTTCAACCTGAATCTGCGGAAGAAGTAGCAACGGGCTTCCTCGTGTACTCCCACACGGTCGCGCGGTGCACATCGAAGCGCCTCGCAATCGACAGGACGCTCTCGCCGTTCTCTCGCGCTGTTCGAATAGAGTCCACTTGCTTCGCCGTCAGGGGTGTTCTAGCTCGTCTCCTTGGGTTCGCGACGACTCCCGGCTCGTTGTCGGTGGTACCTTTCGGCGCATCAGCGACGCCGAGTTTCGCCTGATTCCACGCTGAACTCAGTCGCTCGAACCGCTGCCAGGTGTTCGGTTTGAGTCCACCCGCGTCCACAGTTTTCCTCCGGAGGTTCCCTGCCTCTCGCAACGTCACGCGCGCGTAACAGCCGCCGCGTAGCGTTGCGACACCGCGGCACGTGCGTGCGCGGCGAAAGGAGTGAACGTGTCGGCACTGCGGTTCGGGGTATTCGAGGTGTACGGCCCCCAGGTGGGTGGCACGCTCAGTTGGCCGCATCCGATCAGCGACTCGATCGACTTCGCCGACCCGGAGCGCTGGGTGCGCCTTGCGAAGGTCATGGATGCCACCGGTTTCGACTTCCTCTTCTTCGCCGACGGCTATGGCTATCCGATCGTCGGGGATGACATCAGTGCCGACGCCGTTGCGCAGGGCATCAACTTCTCGGGGTACGACCCCGCAACGCTACTCCCGGTGCTCATGCGCGAGACGTCCGACCTCGGATTCGTCGTCACCGCGACCACCGGCATCGACCACCCCGTCCAGCTCGCCCGCCGCTTCTCAACCCTGGACGTGATCTCGGGTGGACGGATCGGCTGGAACATCGTCACGGGCGCCTCGCAGAACGCTGTTGCCGAACTCTTCGGCCATGACGGGATGGTCGCGCACGACACCCGCTACGCGATGGCCGAAGAGTACGTCTCGCTGGCGCGGCGCTACTGGGAGGATGCCTGGAGTGACGACGCGCTCATAGCCGACCGCGAGTCCGGCGTCTACGCGCAACGGTCCGGCATCCATCGGGTGGTCTACGAGGGTGACCACTACCGCTCCCGCGGCTACTATGGCGCGCCCCCTACGCCGCAGCGCACGCCCCTGCTCTTCCAGGCCGGCACGTCTCCGGCCGGTCGGGCCTTCGCCGCGCGGCACGCCGAGTGTGTGTTCGTCCAGGCGACGACACCGAGCCACACCGCAGCGGCGGTGGCCGATCTGCACCGACGTGCCGGCGACGAAGGGCGCACGACACCGCTCGTGACGATGGCGGGGCTGACCGCGATCGTTGCCGAGACCTCTGCCGAGGCGAGGGAGCTTGCCGACGAATTCGACAGGATGCAGACCGACGATGTTGTGGCGACTCTCTACGCGGGCAACACCGGCATCGATCTGCGAACCCTCGATCCCGACCAGACTCTCCACCAGGTGCTCGACGCCGGCGGACCGATCGGACAGATGGGCACCAGCAACATCGAGCGATTCCTCGGCAGCGCGGAGCGACCCGCTCCGACGGTGCGGGAGATTCTCGACGAGCTGCGCGGCCGCGGCACGCGGGGCTTCCGTCTGGTCGGAGACCCGACCGAGGTGGCTGACGGGGTCGAGGAACTTGCGGCCCGCACGGGACTCGACGGGTTCCTGATCGAGCCCGTCTTCGGAACCCGGGATGTCGAGGCGTTCGGTGACCTCGTTCTTCCGATTCTGCGCGAGCGCGGACGGCTTTCGCCGCGGCGATCGGATGCGACGTTCCGGTCCCGCATGCGGGGGATGCTGCCGGCAGCTCCCGTATCGTAAGTCCATGGATCTGCGGGTCGCGGCTTACTCGATCGTCATAGACGACGACAGGCGCATGCTGCTCGCGCACTGGAACGAAGGCGGTGCCTCCGGCTGGACCCTTCCTGGCGGCGGCCTCGAACCCGGCGAAAGTCCGGATGCTGCGGCACGCCGCGAAGCCCGCGAAGAGACCGGCTACCGCGTTGCGCTCGACGAACTTCTCGGCATCCACTCGCGCGTGATCCCCGCCCGCCGCCGACTCGTGGCCGGGTCGGATCTGCCGCTGCAGGCACTGCGCATCGTCTACCGCGCCCACGTCACCGGCGGCGAGCTGCGCAACGAAACCGATGGCACAACGGATCGAGCCGAGTGGTTCCCGCTGTCGGAGGTGCGGCGACTGAAGCGCGTCAGCCTCGTCAACATCGGCCTGCGGATGGCGGGACTGGAGTCCTTCGCGCGCTGAAGGCTTCAGCGCAAACGACTGCGGCGCCCGGAAACCGGGCGCCGCAGCACTGGCTGATCTGAATCAGGCGTCGGGAGCGCGCAGCGGGTCGTCGGCAACCCACAGCTCGTCGTCTGCCCGCAGGGTCTGCCAGGCGGCGTAAAGCACACCGGCTGCGGCGATGACACCGAGGATGATGGCGAACACGCCACCGGCACCGATCCCCTGCTTCTGGGGCTCGAGTCCCGAGAGCTTCTTGGACAGCTTCTTCGAGACATCCTTGCCGTACTTGTCGGCGAGCTTGGCGTACTTCTTGGCGTCGGGCGCAGACAGTCCACGGCCCGCAGCGAGTCTCGCGCGAGTCTCGTTTGCGGCGTCCCATGCCGAGAGGGCCGAACCGACGACGGCTCCCGTCGCAGGGATCGCTCGGTTGGTCAGGAACGACTTGGACGATGCGAGTCCGCGCTGGACATACGGCTGCGCGTACTTGCCGTAGGCCTCCTGAACCTGAGGTACGACCTGCTCGCGGCCGTAGTTGCCCAGCTGCCGACCGGCTTCCCGGGCGATGTCAGCGGCTTCGCCGACGAGCACCTGCTGCGACTCCCAAATGTCGTTCGCGTGCTTCTGGAGCTTGCGGAGTTCCTTCTTGCGCTTGCGGCTGAGGCTCACGGGGCCCTCCCTGTCGTGTCGACGTGGTCTTCCCATCTTGCCATGTGTGCCGCAGACGGGAAGTGTTCACGGCGAACTCTGAAAGAATGGCGTCATGCCTCAGCACACCGCGGTCGCCACGATCCACACCAACCACGGCGACATCGTCGTCAACCTGTTCGGGGACCAGGCCCCGCGCACCGTCCAGAACTTCGTCGGGCTCTCTGACGGAAGCCGTGAGTGGACGCACCCGGCCACCGGTAAGCCGGGCGAGGGCGCGCTGTACACGGACGTCATCTTCCACCGCATCATCGAAGGCTTCATGATTCAGGGCGGTGACCCGCTGGGCGTCGGCACAGGCGGACCGGGATACAACTTCAACGACGAGATCAGCCCCGAACTCACCTTCACCGAGCCCTACAAGCTCGCAATGGCCAACGCGGGCCTCCGCCGCAACGCGATCACCGGCCAGCCCGAGGGCACGAACGGTTCCCAGTTCTTCATCACGGTCCCCGGCCAGGGTGGCCGAGGACCCGAGTGGCTGCAGGGCAAGCACACGATCTTCGGTGAGGTCGCGGATGACGACTCCCGCCGTGTCGTCGACGCGATCAGCGCCGTTGCCACCGGCCCGGGCGATCGTCCGATCGAGCCCGTCGTGATCTCGTCGATCGACATCGCTTCGGTCTGACCGGAGGGCGGCGTCCGCCGTGACGACTTCCGACGAGTTCCGCAGCAACCGCGATAACTTCTGCTACCGGCATCCGGACCGGCAGAGCTTTGTGCTGTGCCAGCGCTGCATGCGCACGATCTGCCCGGAGTGTCAAACCCCGGCAGCAGTCGGGGTCATCTGCCCGGAGTGCCTGCGTGAGCAGCGTGCGACGCAGACCACTGCCCAGAAGAAGGCCGAGCGACGCTGGTCTCGGGCTCCGATGACTGTCGGAACCCAGCGACCGACGGCGACCTACGTCATCATCGCGATCACGGCGGCGGTCTTCGTTCTTCAGCTTTTCATCCCCGCGCTCGAGGGCATCTTCGCCTTCAACAGCGCCTTTGTGATCCCATCGATCGCATTCGAGCCGTGGCGGTTGCTCACGGCTGTCTTCTTGCACTCGAGCTTCTTCCACATCGGACTGAACATGCTCGCGCTGTGGATGATCGGCAGATCGCTGGAGCCGCTTCTCGGTCACGCGCGATTTGTCGCGCTGTACCTGCTTTCGGGACTCGGCGGATCCGTGGGCGTCGCGTTGATTGCGCCCGGCATCTGGGTAGTCGGAGCCTCGGGCGCCGTCTTCGGTCTCCTTGGCGCGCTGTTGGTGATCGGTCGTCACATCGGGGCGAACATCACCGGCATCCTGATCGTGCTCGGCATCAACCTCGTGATCGGGTTCGTCCCGGGGTACAACATCGCGTGGCAGGCGCACATTGGCGGCCTTGTCGTCGGAGCACTCATCGGGCTCGTGTTCGCCCGAACCCGCACGCGGGCTCGCCAGCCGCTGCAGATCGGACTTCTCATCGCTATCGGCGTCGGCTTGTTGGCGCTGCTGGCGATCCCCGCCGTGTTCTACGTGTGATTCATCCACAGATTCATCCACACCTGGGGATGAATCACAGCGGTGTAATTCGGTGGGTACCGATCCGCGCGGCTAGCGCCAGCGTGTGGTCATGAGGAAGCCGACGAAGGCGATCCCGAATCCGATGACGAGGTTCCACGCGTCGATCCCGGGAATCGGGAACTGCATGCCGCTGATGTAGAAGATCAGAACCCAGACCAGGCCGAGCAGCATGAGCCCGATCATGACCGGCTTGAACCAGACAGGGTTCGGTGCGGAATCCGCGCTGCTGCTCTCGACGATCGGTTCGTCGTCGTTGCTCGGGCGTGCCATGCGTCAAGTCTAACTGCCAGGGCTCCTCCAGCAGGAGACGAATAGAATCGCCCGTGATGTACGACGCCCGGTGACCTGGGCCCAAACGAGGACTCAGACGAGGGGGATGCCGTGGGTGATGCGGAGGAGACGCCGCAGCTGACCCGGCGATCGCGTCGCACCACGAAGCGCCGCCGCCGGGTGAGCGTCCTCGGCGTGATCGGGGAACTACTCATCACCGTCGGTGTCCTCGCCTTCCTCTATGTCGGTTGGCAGTTGTGGCTCGGAGACGTCATCCAGGGCGCGCAGAAGAACGCTGCCGGCAGCGAGTTGTCGGAGCAGTGGGCACAGGCAGCAGAGACTGCATCTCCAACGCCGGATGCTTCGGCCTCGCCGGAGCCGACCGCCACCACCGACGCCGACGTTTCCATCCCTGTTCTCGGGCAGCCCGATGACGCGCAAGAGTTCGCTGTCATGCGTGTTCCCCGCTGGGGCTCGGACTACATGGTGCCGATCGCGGGCGGTGTGACGCGTGCACGAACGCTCGACCCGATCGGCATCGGTCATTACCCGGGCACGCAAATGCCGGGAGAGACCGGGAACTTCGCCGTCGCCGGCCACCGCACGACGTACGGCAAGCCGTTCTCCGACATCGAGACCCTGCGGATCGGCGATGCGATCGTCGTCGAAACTGAAGCCGGCTGGTACACCTACCGGTTCCGCACCCTCGAGTATGTGAAGCCGACCGAGACCTCAGTGCTCAACGCGACGCCGCAGCTGGATGTCGCAGCCGGCGATGCCTACATCACGTTGACCAGCTGCAGTCCGCGCTGGAGCATGACGGAGCGCATCGTCGCGTACGGCGTGTTCGAGTCGTTCACTCCCCGCGAAGCCGGCCCGCCCGCATCCCTCACGGAAGGAATCGCCTGATGTATGCCGCTCTCTGGCACGTGCTGCCCGGCCCGTGGTGGGCAAAGGTCGCGATTCTCACCGTGATGGCCGCCGCTGTTCTGTACGGCCTCGTGTTCTACGTTTTCCCCTGGATCAGTGAGCTGACCACTCCGCAGGACGCGACAGTCGGGTGACCGCAGATCCAGCGAGCATCGCACCGGTGCTCGTAGTCGACAACCACGACAGCTTCGTCCACACGCTCGTCGGGTACCTGCACGAGTTGGGTGCCGCTACCGTCATGGTCGAGGCAGACCAGGTCAGCGTGGATGCCGTCCCGCGGCTCGTCGGTGAACACGCCGGCATCCTTATCTCCCCCGGTCCCGGTCGCCCCGCCGACACCGCGGCCTCGCAGAATCTTGTGCGCGAGGCCGTGGAGCGGGGTGTTCCCGTGCTCGGAGTGTGCCTAGGGCACCAGGTGATCGCCGAGGCACTGGGTGCGCGGGTGTCCGTCGCTCCGGAACTGTTCCATGGCGTCACCTCGCCGGTCACTCACGATGGGTCGACGCTCTTTTTCGGAATCCCGTCGCCGTTCATCGCCAACCGGTATCACTCGCTGTCGATTGATCCCGACTCGATCCCCGAGAGTCTCGTCGTCACGGCCCGCACCGACAGCGGAATCGTCATGGGCATCGCGCACCGCGACGCGCCGCTGTGGGGTGTGCAATTCCACCCCGAGAGCGTGCTCACCGAAGGCGGTTACCGGCTGCTGGCGAACTGGTTGGAACAGGTCGGCTATCCGGATGCCGTCGAACGATCCCGCACGCTCCGGCCGCACGTCGCCGCCGGCGTGTGAGTCAATCCCTCGCGAGACTGCACCGTGCCCGCGAGGCCGTGCGCTCAGTGGGCTCTCTCGCGGGCACGTTGCAGTCTCGACGGTCTAGCCAGACGAGGCGAGCGCCGCTCGGCGCCGTGCGGTCGGGGGTCAACCGGAGCAGTAGGTCAACGTGATCGTCGAGCGGACCGGGACCTCACCGGGCGCGAGGGACTGAGCGATGACGACAGGCGGGTTGGTCGCGGGGCACGACGTGTCCTCCTGCGTCTCGACCGTCAGCTGAGTGTCCGGGGCTTCGAGTTCGCGCGTGGCAGCCTCGACGGTGTACCCGGTCACGTCGTTGATCAGAACGCGTCCCGTCGCAACGACGAGGTCGACGCTGCTTCCAACCGCGACCTGATCACCGCCAGCCGGGTCCGCAGCGATGACGATTCCGGCGTCGAGGGCGGGGTCGTTGCGCGAGGTCACCGTGCCGACCTTCAGACCGACCTGCTCGAGGGCCTGCGCGGCAGTTTCCTGCGTGAGGCCGGTGAGCGTCGGCACGGCCGCGAGCTCTTGCCCCGTCGAAACGTAAACCTTGATCTCCTGGTTCACCTCGACCGAGACATCCGTGCCGGGTTCTGTCCGGATGACGTTTCCTTCGGCCACCTCGACACTCGACTCTTCGACGCGCACCGGAACGAGGTCGATCGCGGTCAGTTCTTCGGCGGCCCGATCGTAGGTCATGCCGGTGAGGTCGGGGACGATCCGGGAGTTGCTGGGGACGTTCTCGTCCCCGCGCGGAATGGTGAGCACCCAGAACAAGACCGAGATCAGCAACACGGCCAGGATCGCGACGCCTGCCCACACCCAGGCCACGGGGGGACCCGACTGCGTGCGGCGCATGGTCGTGTCGGTCGAGAGCTGCCGAAGCGACCGGGCAGTCTCTGCGGCTTGCCGCGGGTTGGGTCCGTAGAGCTCGCTGGTGAGTGTTCCCAACTGGCGGCGGGAGGGCGCCTTACCGGTCAGTGCGTGAGTCAGTGCGGCGCGAAACGAGGGGGCGTCTTGGTAGCGCTGGTAGGGATCCTTCGCGAGAGCGCGCAGCACTACGGCATCCAGCGCTCGCGGAATCTCTTCGTTGATCTCCGACGGCGTGAGGGGGGTCTCGCTGACGTGCTGATAGGCAACGGCAACCGGGGACTCGCCCCGGAACGGCGCTCTGCCGGTCAACAGCTCATAGAGCACGACACCGGTGGAGTACAGGTCGGCGCGGGCATCGACAGGTTCCCCCTTCGCCTGCTCCGGGGAGAAGTAGGCGGCGGTGCCGAGGATCGCGGTGGTCTCGGCGACGGTGGACGACGAATCCGAGACGGCGCGAGCGATACCGAAGTCCATGACCTTGATGTGGTCGTCGGCGGTGACCATGACGTTGCCGGGCTTGATGTCGCGGTGCACCACACCGGCACGGTGCGAGTACTCGAGGGCTTCAAGGATGCCGTCGGCATAGGCGACGGCACGCTCGGCGTCGACAGGGCCCTCTTCGATGACGTCCTTCAGCAGTCGACCAGAAACCAGCTCCATGACGATGTACGGCACCGGCTGGGTCGTGCCGTCGGGAAGGGACTCGGTCTCTTCGCCGGCGTCGAACACGCGCACGATCGTCGGGTGCGACATCCGCGACGCCGCCTGCGCCTCCAAGCGGAAGCGCGTGCGGAAACCGGCATCGCGGGCCAGCTCAGGATCGAGGATCTTGATGGCGACGTCGCGGCCGAGGGTCAGGTCGTATCCGCGATACACCGATGCCATGCCGCCACGGCCGATCGACTCGTCGATCCGGTAGCGCCCCGACAGCACGCGAGAATCGTCGGTCACACTACCCCTCCCTGACTGAGCCAGTCTGTTCAGCCTAGTCGAGCGCTTCCTGTGAACCTCCGGTCAGGGAGTGGGGGTCGGGGTCGCTGGAGCCTCAATCTGAACCTGCATCTGCGGTGAGGCATCCGACGTGCGCTGCTCGGCGCCACTGCACAGGGCGGTGTACGACGCGGTGAGCGTCTGTCCGGCTGCGTTGGCGATCAGGATCGCCTCCTCGCGGTCGTTCGGGGGGAACGTGCGCTGCGAGGTGCCGTCAACGGTGAAGACCGCGTTCTGCAGGGTGACGGTGTAGCCGCTGAGCGTGCCCGTGCCGGTGGGGCAGGTGAAGCTGTCCCACGTCAGCGTGACGGTCGAGCCCGCCACAGCAGGCTCACCGCCCTGGATCGCCGGGGGGTTGCTCGGGCCGCCGATGGGCGTGACCTGGCCGTAGCACGAGATCGTGAGCGCCGTTGTCGGCTCGATGTTGCCGGTCGGGTTCACCTGCCAAACGACGCCGACCTGCGAGTCATCCGGAGCAGCAGTGCCGTTGTCGGTGACCACTTCGAGCACCCCCGCGCTCTTGGCAGCCTGCACAGCCTGGTCGCACTGCATGCCGACGAGGTTCAGGGCGTCGATGTTGATGCGGGTCTCACTCGGCGAGGGCGTCGGTGTCGAGGCGCTCGGCGACGGGGCCGACGACGAGCTCGTGGGGTCGGGTGACGGCTGCTGGTTGGCAACCAGGGCCCATATCGTGCCGCCGAGCACGAGCACAAGCAGCACGATGAGCGCGACGAGGGGCCAGGTCCACGGGCTGCGCTTGCGCGGCGCAGGCTCTTCGGTAGGGGTCTCCGGAGCCGGCATCAGCCGTGTCTCGGCGGATGTCGCGGTGGACGTCAGCAGTGCCGTTGCGTCATCAGCGGCGATGGCGCCCGTGGCGATCGCCGGGATCGCTGCTGCTGCGGCGGCGACGTCGCCTCGGCGCAGAGCCGTGGCTGCCCGAGCAACGGCAGCCGCCGTGGCAGGTCGGTCCTCGGGCTTTTTGGCGATCATCGCCATGACGAGGTTCTGTACCGGAACAGCCACGGTTGGCGGCAGCGGCGGCGGCTGCTCGTTGATCTGGGCCATCGCGATCGCGACCTGGGACTCGCCGGTGAACGGACGCTTGCCGGCCAGGCATTCGTACGCGACGATCCCGAGCGAGTAGATGTCGGTGGCAGGGGAGGCCGGGTGACCGGATGCTTGCTCGGGCGAGAGGTACTGCACGGTGCCCATGACCTGGCCTGTCGCGGTCAGGGGAACCTGGTCGGCGATACGAGCGATGCCGAAGTCCGTGATCTTGACGCGGCCGTCGGGGGTGATCAGCAGGTTCCCGGGCTTGATGTCGCGATGGACGAGGCCCGCCGCGTGCGCTGCCTGCAGGGCTGCAGAGGTCTGGGCGATGATGTCGAGCGTCTTGTCAGTCGACAGCGATCCGTCTCGTTCGAGGATCGTCGACAGGGCTTCACCAGGAACGAGCTCCATCACCAGGAACGCACTGCCGTTCTCTTCGCCGTAGTCGAAGACGCTGGCGATGCCCTCGTGGTTGACGAGCGCTGCGTGCCTGGCCTCGGCGCGGAACCGCTCGAGGAACCCGGGGTCGCCCATGTACTCGTCTTTGAGGATCTTGATCGCGACCGTCCGTCCGATGACGTGGTCGGTTGCTTCCCAGACCTCGCCCATGCCGCCGATCGCGATTCGCGAATCCAGCTCGTAACGGCCGCCGAAGGTCACACCCTGCGTCGGTCTCATTTGTTCAGCACCGCCTCCATGACCTTCTTCGCGATCGGGGACGCGATGAGATCTCCGTATCCCGACTGACCCATTCCGCCACCGTTCTCCACGACGACAGCCACTGCCACCTCGGGATCGTCGGCGGGCGCGAACCCGGTGAACCAGAGGGTGTACGGCTTGTTGGGTCCGTTCTCCGCCGTACCCGTCTTACCGGCCACGTCGACGCCCTCTATTCTTGCATTCGAGGCGGCGCCGTTTTCGACATTCGCGACCATCATGGCGACCATCTCCTCGTTCAACGCGGGACTCAGTGCCTCGCCGAAAACGGTGCTCTCAAACGTCTGCTGCACCGAAAGGTCGGGCCCGATGACCTGGTCGACCATGCGGGGGTTCATGACGATGCCGCCGTTGGCGATACCGGCCGAGACCATCGCCATCTGCAGCGGCGTCGCCGTCACCTGCCCCTGACCGAAGCCGGTGAGCGCGGTCTGCGGAGCGTCCAGCCCCCGGGGGTAGCTCGAGGGAATCGAGTCGAGCGGGATGCTGAACGAGAGGTTGAAGCCGAACTTCTCAGCCTGCTGGCGGATGGCCTCGTCTCCGAGCTGCACGGCAAGCTGAGCCATGGGGATGTTGCAGCTCAGGCGCAGCGCGTCGGCTATCGATACCGTCTCGCCCGGCCCACATGTTCCGCCGCTGGCGTTGCGGATCGTGTTCGACGACTGGGGCAGCTGCCAGATGGCCGGGTTCGGGATCTGCGAATCGGGCGTGTAGTCGCCCGACGCCAGAGCCGCCGCGACGACGACGACCTTGAACGTCGATCCCGGTGGGTTGAGATCCCCCGCGATGGCGCGGTTGTAGAGCGGGTCCGCGGGATCCGCGAGCAGGGCGGCGTAATCAGTCTCGACCTGAGCGGTGTCGTGCGAAACGAGGAGGTTCGTGTCGTAGCTGGGGCTCGTGACCATCGCGAGGACTCGGCCCGTGTCGGGTTCGATCGCGATGACCGCGCCCTGCAGGTCGCCGAGGGCCTCGTACGCGGCTCGCTGGACGTCGGCATCCAGCGACAGCACGACATTGGAGCCGCGCGGCGGCTGCCCGGTGAGGATCTGTTCGATGCGAGAGAGGAACTGCGAGCTCGCGGTGCCGCTGAGCTCGTCGTTCATGGCCTGTTCGATGCCGGTCGCTTCGCCCACCACCGGGATCACCCCGGTCACCGGAGCCCACATGTCGGGGTCGACGTAGACCCGCTGCCAGCTGAAGACGTCACTCGAGGGGACCGATGACGCGATAGCCGAGCCGCTTGCGATGATCGAGCCGCGCTGCACTTCGTAGGAGTCGTACAGGGCACGCGTGTTGCGCGGGTAGTCGGCGAGATCCGCCGACTGGATTCCCTGGATCCACGTCGTCGAGGCGAACAGGGCGAGGAACATCATGAGCATCAGGATGCTCAGCCGCCGCAACTCCTTGGTCATCGCCGCATCACCCCATCATCCGATCACCGCGCGAGGACGGCTGCGGACGGCATCCGAGATGCGAAGCAGAAGGGCCACGATGATCCAGTTGGCAACGAGCGAGGATCCGCCCGCGGCCAGGAACGGTGTCGTGAGGCCCGTGACGGGGATGACTCGGGTGACGCCGCCGACCATGATGAACACCTGCAGGGCGATCGTGAACGCGAGACCGGTCGCCAAGAGCTTGCCGAAGTCGTCTTGACCGGCGACGCCGATCCGGATGCCGCGCGCAACGAACACCATGTACAGCAGCAGGATGGCGAAGACACCGGCAAGGCCGAGCTCTTCACCGAGGCTCGGCAGGATGTAGTCGCTCTGCGACAGCGGCGTGATGTAGGGCCGCCCCTGCCCGAGCCCGGTGCCGATGAGCCCGCCGTGGGCGAGGCCGTAGATTCCTTGCACGAGCTGGAAGCTGCCGCCGTAGGCGTCGATGCGCTCAGGGTTGAACGGGTCGAGCCAGTTGTCGAACCGCCCCCCGACGTAGGACAGCACCCGCGAGGCGAAGAACGCGCCGGCCGCGGCCAGGACGAGACCGATGACGACCCAGGACGTCTTGCCGGTGGCGACGTAGAGCATCGCGACGAACATGCCGAACAGCAGCAGTCCGGTGCCGAGGTCGCGCTGCAGCACGATGATGCCGAGCGAGATCAGCCAGAGGACGAGGAGGGGACCCAGCTCGCGCGCCCGCGGCCACGTCATGCCCAGGAACCGGGTTCCGACCGAGCTCAGGCTCTCGCGGGTGCGCACGAGGTAGCCGGCGAAGAAGATCGCCAACGAGATCTTCGCGAGCTCGCCGGGTTGGAACGAGAAGATCCCGAGCGACACCCAGACGTCCGCGTTCGCATCGGTACCGAGGCCCGGCACGATCGGAAGTAGCAGCAGGGCGATCCCGGCGAACCCGAAGATGTAGGTGTAGCGGAACAGCACGCGGTAGTTGCGCAGCACGATCACCACGGCGAGGCATCCGAGGATCGCAATGCCCGCCCAGGCGAGCTGGCGAACCGACGCCGCATCCCACCCTTCGGCGCCGTCGGCGAGGTCGATGCGGTAGATCATCGCGATCCCGAGCCCGGTGAGGAGGGTCGCAATCGGCACGACGAACGGGTCGGCATCCCGGGCCCAGACGCGCAAGGCGATGTGGACAGCGATGACCGTGGTGAACAGTCCGCCGAAGGCGATGAGGTAGGCGGCGGCGATCTCGCCCATGACGCCGAGCTGCACCAGCGCGAGGGCGCCCAGCGAGAGCACGAGGGCGAACAGCAGCAGGCCGAGTTCGCGGTTGCGCTGCTTCTGCGGGGTGCGCAGTCGCTTGAGCGCGCGGACGACTGCCGTGTCGGTCGAGACGTCGACCGCCGGTTCACGCGTGATCGCGGGATCAGCCATCTGATTCCTCCGCGTCGTCGGGATCGAGCGCGTTCACGATCGCTCGCGCATCTGCGAGCGATCGGGCCGAGATCGTGCCTTCGACCGTTGCGCGCTTGAAGTTGCTCAGATCGGCGAGCAGGATGCCGGTGTCCTCGTACGGCGTCGACAGCGAGATCGGGCCGATGTTCTGCTGGATGCCGCGGTAGATGACGACAGTGTCGTCGTCGGCGCCGACGAAAAAGCGGGTCTGCGTCCACTGGTAGGCGCCGAAGAGGGCGACGCCGATCATCGCGAGCACGATCACGAACCCTGCGATCCAGGCAAGCCGGCGGCGTCGCGACCGGCGGCGGTCCTCTTCGATGAGCTCTTCGAGGAACTCCGGGGCCGGTTCGAAATGGGTCGGCTCGTTGGCTGCCTGCCGCGCAGGATGCAACCAGCCCGTCAGGGAGCTGCGGGCCGCGGGGACGTCGATTCCCTCCGGATTCGACGCGGACCCGACAACCGTCGCGGTTCCCGAGAAGAGCGGATGCCGCCCCCCGACATCCACCAGCACGATGGTGACGTTGTCGGGAGCCCCGGCATCCAGAGCCATCTTCAGCAGAGCGTCGGCGGTGCGGGCGGGAGCGAGATCTGCCGCGAGTGCCTTGGACGTCTGGGTGTCGGGGACGACGCCGCACAGCCCGTCCGAGCACAGGAGCCAGCGGTCACCGGGCTGAGTCGGCATGACGAAGGTGTCGATCTCGGGGTTCGGCGACATGTCACCGAGCACGCGCATCAGCACCGAGCGCCGCGGGTGATACCGCGCCTCTTCGGGAGTGATGCGACCCGAGTCGACCAGACGCTGGACGAACGTGTGGTCCGTCGTGATCTGGGTCAGGGCCCCGTCGCGGTACAAGTACACGCGGGAATCGCCGATGTGGGCGATCACGGCGTAGTCATCGACCATCGCAAGCGCGCTCACGGTGGTTCCCATGCCGGCCAGTTCCGGGCGCGCGGCGACGGTATCGATGAGGGCAGCCGCGGTATCGGTGATCGCCTCGCCCAATGCGCGTTCTGCTGCAGCGGGTGAGTCGAAGGGTCGATCGAGCTCTGCCAGCTGCGCGATCGCGATGCTCGAGGCCACGTCGCCACCGGCGTGGCCGCCCATCCCGTCGGCGACGACGAACAGGTTGGACCCGGCGTACCCGGAGTCCTGGTTGTTCGAGCGCACCTTGCCGGTGTGCGACAGCGCCGCGCTGGATCCTTCGAAGACCATGACGGGTCGGCCGTTACTTCCGCAGCTCGAAGGTTGTCGCGCCGACCTTGATCGGGGCGCCGATCTTCACCTCGACCGGCGCGCTCACGCGTGCGCCGTCATGCCAGGTGCCGTTCGTGGAATCGAGATCCTGCAGCATCCACTGCTCGCCCCACAGCAGGAGGCGCGCGTGGTGGCTCGAGGTGTAGTCGTCACGGATGACCAGGCCCGACTCGCTGGATCGCCCGATCGTCAGCGGTTCGGTTCCCAGGGGGAGCTCGAGACCAGCCTTGGGGCCGCTCGTGATCACGATGCGCGAGACGGCGTCTCTCGTTGCGGGTCCCCCGGCCGCTCCGAAGGGCTCCGGCTGTGCTGTGGGCGCCACGGGGGCTGTCTCTCGGGGCGAGGAGGGCCCGGCAGCCGCAGCCTCCGGCATCCGTCGTACACGCACACCGAACACGTCGGCGCGCAACGAGTAGACCACGGCGAAGACGAAGAACCAGAGCAGCAGCAGAAAGCCGATCTGCAGCAGAAGAAGTGTCAGTTCACTCATGCGCGGCCGCCCCCGTCGAACACGTCGAAAGCGCGCGTGGCATCGGATGCTGCAGGTCGCGCCGGAGCCGAGGCCTGCGCGACGACGCGGAAGATCATGTCGGTGCGGCCGATCGTGATGGTGGAGTCCGTTGGCAGGGGGGACTCGTTGATCTTGCGACCGTTCAGCAGCGTGCCATTGGTCGACCCGAGGTCGCGCACCATCGCGCGCTCGCCGTCCCACAGCACTTCGACGTGCCGGCGGCTGGTTCCGGAATCCGCGAGCGTGATGTCGGCGTCGCTTCCCCGACCGATCACCGTGCGGGCCTTCACGAGCGGATGCCGCTGGCCCGCGATGTCAAGTACGCCGCGCCATGACACCGAGCCTTGTGCGGTCGACGAGTCGACCTGCAGCGTGCCGGTCGAGAGGGCGTCGTCTCGACGAATGGTTACGGAAACGGGGCCGGCGAAGGTATATCCCTGTGAGCGTGCGTGCTTCGTAACGAGCTCGGCCAGTTCGTCGACGAGCGGCTGTCCGATCGCCTGCATCCGTTCGTCGTCGGCGGGTGCCAGCCGGACGGTGAACGTGTTCGGGGCAAGGATCCTGTCCCGAGCCACCACGGCGGCCTTCTTGTCGAGCTCGCTGCGCAGGGCGGAGGCGATCTCGACGGGTTGGATCCCGCTACGGAAGGTCTTCGCGAACGCGCCGTTCACGGCACGTTCGAGTCCCTTCTCGAAGCTGTCAAGTAGTCCCACGGATCTCCTCAGGCAGGCAGAGCGGTCCACCCATGCTAGTTGGAGACTCTGAACGGGCCATGGACGACCTGGCGGAAGCGCCGATACCGGGCTCGACGCGCCGATCCGTCGTGATATCCTCGGGAAGTTGATCCGCGGTCCGCCGCGGTTCGCGCGAGTGGCGGAATAGGCAGACGCGCTGGCTTCAGGTGCCAGTGCCCGAAAGGGCGTGGGGGTTCAACTCCCCCCTCGCGCACAGGAGAGAAGGTCCCGAGAGGGGCCTTCTTTTCGTCCTACCCGACTCGAGGCGTCATGAGATTCCAGCCTGCCGCGGCCCTGGCCGCACTCACGATCGTGGGGCTTGCGGTGACGGGGTGTACCGCCGAGTCGGCTCCCGACCCGAGTCCGACCCCGTCGGTCAGCGAGAGTGCGGAGGCTGCGCCGGGGACGCGGGCCAACCCGCTCGCTGTCGGCGAGACCATCCGGCTCTCGGACGCGTCGGCATGGTCAGTCGGTGCGACTGCCGCGACGGAGGTCGGCGACGGGTATGTCGTGCTGCCGCTGCGTATCCTCATCGATTGGGATGCGATCCGTGCGCAGCTGGTCGAGGCGGGCGAGGATCCGGCGGACGCTGACGCGCTCGGGATCGACCCGTGGGCCTCCCTTGTCGTGCGCTATATCGGCGCGAGCGGGCGCAGTTACGAACTGTTCGAGAATGCCGCAGCTGACATACCGAATCAGCTCTGGTCGATCGGAACGGTGTATCCGCCCGCCGAGGATCTGTCGGCGAACGTCGCTGTGAGCGTCCCGGCCGAGGAGATCGAGGGCGGCGTCTGGACGGTGCTCAACACCGGCGGTGACGCGGTCTTCCTCGCGACATCCTGAGCGGACCGGCGATCTGACCCAGCGGTGGTACCTGCGGGACGCGGGTGTCGATAGAGTGTGGCTCGTCGCGCTTTGGCGCGATCTATCCGGGGGGATCCGTCGACGCCCGGGTCTGGAGCGTTGCTCGGCCCGGGCGTTCGATGGCACCACGTTCGATGGCGCCGCGTTCGATCGCGCGGTGTCCCTCAGGATCGTCCGCTGCGGAGGAGTTCTCGACTCGATCCAGCGAGCTGACGCAGCGAAGCATCGGGCAGGAACGCTCGGGTCAACGCGAGTCCGATCCGCGCCAGGTCAGCCTCGTCGCGGTACAGCAGGTACAGCGACTCGTAGCGCGGATGGAACTTCTCCTTGAAGCGGTGCAGCGACCGGAAGCCGTACACCGGCTCGAGCATGTCGGCCAGCCGCTCGGTGATGTCAGCGATCATGCCGGCGTCCGGCGGGTAGTCATGCGTCAAGGGCGCGCCCGACAGGGACAGCATCCGTGCTCCCTCGTCGGCGAAGAATCGCGCCGACGAACCGATCAGGAACTCCATCACCGGCCCGAACCCGCCCTCGCGGCGGCGCATGAGGTCGAGGGTCCAGCCCTCTATGCGGCCTTCGCCGTAGACCGGTAGCCAGGAGAGGAATCCGTCGACGTCGCCGTGCGGTGAGATGGCCAGCGCCAGGCGCACCTCAGGGTCGGCAGCCTCGTGCAGAGTGCCGAGTGTGAATCCCATTTCCGGCAGGCCCTTATCGCCGACCCACATGTCAGAGATGGCGCGCAGCTGTTGCTGGATGCCCCAGGGCTCGTCGACCAGGCGTGTCATCCGGAAGGTCATTTCTTCGCGGTTCGCGCGGTTCAGCGACGTGCGAACCGCAGCCCACCGCTTGCCGGTGAATTCGAGTCCCGCCAGGTCGACGATCGTGTCGTCGGCGACGATGAGGTTGCGCCAGCCCTCCGGTATGACAGCGCGGGTTGCGTCATCGGCCGAGAAAAAGCACGGTATGAGCCCCGCGCTCTCGGCCATCGAGACGAACTCCCGCACCGATTCCGCGCGGCTCTCGCGGGGTCCGAGCGGGTCGGCCAGAACGAGGGCCACCCCTGAGCGGCGCTGGTAGGCGACGATTCCCGAACTCGTGCGGGCATACGACAGGCCCTCCCAGGTCGTCATCCACGACAGGGTGCCGCCGCCGAAGTCGTGCAGCATCTGGCGCACATCGCTATCGGTTGGCGTCGGGCTGAGGCCGAGGCTCGCGCGGCGGCGCCCACGGAAAGCGCCGCGCACCCACACGAGGTAGACGAGCAGGATGCCCCACAAGACCGCCGTCGCGACCGTTACCGACGGGTCGCCGTCCCAGGTGAGATCGGCGGCGGGGAAGCTGACGTACAGCGCGATGACCAGGATGCCCAGAACGACGTTGATGCTCGCGAGGATGACGGCGATGACCCACGCCCAGCGGCGGCCGCGGAACAGTCCGCGGGCAACCAGAAGCAGGATGACGACGTCGATTGCGGTGTCGATCCAGGACCCACCGCCGAGTTCGGTGCGACCGAACGGACCATCGGTGGGAACGATGGAGGTGAGGGTCTCGATCGCTGCCAGCGCG
>NZ_DBHD01000141.1:0-16765 GCF_002296025.1 Microbacterium sp. UBA837 | reverse complement strand
CTGATCTTCGCGGTGCTCCAGAGCGTGCTCTCGCCGTGGATCGCGACGGTCGCCAAGCGCAACGCACCCGCCTTGCTCGGCGGCATCGGCATCATCTCGACGCTCATCGCGCTCGTGATCGTCGTACTGATCCCCCGAGGCGGCATCAGCATCGGTGAGCCCTTCGTGCTCACCTGGATTCTCGCGCCCGTCATCGTGTGGCTGGTCACTGCCCTCGCGACGTGGCTGCTGCCGATGGTCTTCATCAAGAAGAAGGTCGAGGAGCGTCGCTCCGAGAAGTAGCGAGAGCCGCCGCCGGAGGCGGCAGACAGTGGGGGGTACCCTGCATGCCCCCGAACAAGCCGCAACCCTCGATGAGGCGCTTCGTGCTCACACGGTCAACGCCGCGTTCGCGCTGGGGCGTGAGCACGAGATCGGCTCGATCGAAGTCGGCAAGTTCGCGGACTTCGTCGAGCTCGACGCAGATCCGTACGCCGTAGTCCCCGACAAGATCGGTGCCATCGGGGTGCTCGGCACATGGCTCGGCGGCTCTCGGGTCGACCTCGGGGAGTTCGCGGCGGCATCCCACCAGGTCGACGACGCCGCGTTCGCGCAGCTGCGCACCTACGGCGTGCCGGCCTGCTGCCACCTTCCCGGGGATCACGCGTGAGCGCTGCCTCGCCTGTCGGTGCGGGAACCTCCCGCAGACAGGCGGCTCTGGCGATCCCGTTGCTGGGAATCATGGGTGGTGTCCAGACCGCTGACCCCACGATCGCGAGCACAGCGCTGGTCGAGTCCGCTCGCGCGCTGCAGATGGATGCCGGATTGCAGGCGATCGCCGCGAGCATCTCGACCCTCATGTTGGCGGCAACCGTCATCACGACGGGCCTGCTCGCCGACCGCATCGGCAGGCGACTGCTGTTGGTGCTTGCGTTAGCACTATCGGCGCTGGGAGATCTGATCGTCGCCGTGGCCTTCGATCCCGCGCTGTTTCTGACGGGACGCGCGTTGGCGGGTATCGGCCTGGGCGCGGTCTATGGCGCCTCGGTCGCCTACATTCGTGCGGTAGTTCCGCAGGGAAAAATCGCAGCGGCCATGGGGTCGTTTGCCGCCTTCAATGCCGTGTCGATGATCATCGTCAGCTTCATCGGTGGCTCGCTGGCGTCGGTCGATTGGCGCCTCGCGTTCCTCATCGTCCCGTTGGTGAGCCTGATCTCCATCCCTGCCGTGCTCCTGGTTCTCCCTCGCAGCCGCGGACGGCGCGCGGACCCGCGGACGTTCTGGGGCAGATCCTGCTCGCGCTCGGCATCATCGGTGTGCTGTACGGAATCTCACATGCCGGCGCGGGCATGACCTCGCCGCTGACATGGGCGCCCCTGCTGGCGGGTCTGCTGTTCCTCGGGATCTTCGTCGTGGTCGAAAAGCGCGGAGCCCATCCGTTCTTCCCGATCGAGCTGTTCCGAAACCCCGGGTTTGTCGCGGCTGTCGGAATGGGCGTCGCGTTCAATCTCGCGCAGGCTGTCGGCATCCTGCAGCTGGCCAACATCTGGCAATACGTCTACGGCTTCTCAACCGTCGAGGTGTCTCTCGGGCAGCTGCCGGTCACGATCATCTCGGTGGCCGCCTCGTTATACATCGGTCGCAGGCTCAGCGCCGGTCTTTCGCAAGCGACGGCGATCATGATCAGTGGGGGAGCATCGCTCCTGGGCTTTCTGGCGTTCGCCCTCATCCTGATCTCGCACGAGTTCTGGTTCTTCCTCCCGGGCATGCTGTTGATCGGCTTCGGGATGAGCGGTCTCGTGCCCTACGGCGCGCTCGTGCTGCGGCTCGCGCCCGCCGCGCAGTTCGGCGCGGTCACGTCATCGCGAACGACGATCGGGCAGTTCGGGTATGCCGTCGGGCTGTCAGGAAGCATGGTCCTCGTGGATGCGCTCACGCGCGACGGCGTCATTCACCGGCTGAAGGATGCCGGAGTCACCCCCGCCCGCTACGGCGAGGCGCTCGATGCGATCTACGCCTACACGCAAAACGGCACGATTCCCTCGGGAAGCAACGGGACAGCGCTGCTCCAGGGGGCTGCCGCATCGTATGAGGTCGCCTTCGTCACGACAATGGTGGTCACCGCCGCGATCGTTGGAGTGCTCTCGCTGCTGACCGTGATCGCTCTCCGGCGCTTCGCGGCCGGGAACATCGCGGCCGCGGGCACGAGCCGGCTGCCGTGGCGTGACGCGTGCGCGGTAGCCGATCTGAAGCCGCCCGGTATCGTTGCCCACATGACCCGAACCGCCGATCACGACGAATCGCGGGCGGTCGAGATCCTGGGTGCCGCGGTGCGCGACGCTCGACGCCGTCTCGGACTGAGTGTGCAGGCGCTCGCTGAGAAGGCGGGGGTGAGTTTCGGTCTCGTCAGTCAGCTCGAGCGAGGCCTGGGCAATCCTTCGCTGGTATCCATCCAGCGCCTGGCGGCGGCCCTCGGTGTCCCCGCCGGTCAGCTGATGGACGAACCCGCGGGCACGCTTGCGGTGGTCCCGGCCAGTCGGCGTCACCGGATGCCGCCAGAAGCAGACGTTCCGGAGCCTGAACGCGCCGTACGAGAGCTGCTGACTCCACGGGGCGAGTCCATGCTGCAGCTGATCCGCTCGACCCTTCCGCCCGGATTCAGCAATCGCGAGCGGCCGTTCCGACACATCGGCACCGAGTGCGTCACGGTGGAGCGCGGAGTCCTCGTCGTCACTCTCGGAGACCGTCGCGTGGAGCTCGGCGAGGGTGACACTGTTACCTACGGATGCTCCGAGGCGCACTGGTGGGAGAACGGGCACGACGAGGTCACGGTCGTGCTCGGCGCGGTCACTCCGTTCGAGCGCTGAGTGGCGCAGCCTCAACTCCGCGCTCGGCAGCCCGGAGGTCGATCAGCCGTCGTAGTTCGCGGAGCGGATCTTCGGCGTCGTCCACGCGCAGATCATAAGTGACCTCGCCACCGATGCGTCCGACGACGATCGCCGCGCTCTGGCGCCCGCGGGCATCGCCTCCGGCACGCTCGCCCGCTTCCAACATCGCCAGAAGGCGGTAGGCAAGACGGGCGTCGCCGGCTTTGCGTGCGTCAGATCGATCGTCCTCGTCGGCAGTTGCCATCGCTTCGAGCACACCCTTGCCGGTGAGGAGGTTCCCCGCGATCACGGCGTCGGCTCCGATTCGATGTCCCGCCCAAGAACTCACGTCGGAGCCCGTCAGGGCAGCCCCCGCACCGCTGTGCCCGAGGGCAGCGACTTGGCGCCAGGGGAACCCTTCGTCCCACTCCGGGACACGTGCGACAGCGTCGGCGGCGCTGGCTCCGGCGCTCATGGCGCTGAGCATCTTCGCGCGTAACGACGGATTCGTCCATGCTTGGCTCGCGACGGCGCCCACTCGCGGATCGACCAGGATGACGGCATTGCCGCAGGCAAGAGAGCGGCTTGCTGTGGCGGCGCCGATCGTGCCTGCGGTGGTGTCGCGAATGAGGGCGGTGTAGGTCACAGAATCTCCCGACGGGGCTGCGCGGCTTTGTGAAGATCGTGTTTCATCTCCAACGCGTGCTTGTTCTGCCGACAATACTCGCCCATACTGATCAAAACATCATCAAAATGATGAAACCCGATCCCGACCGATTGGCTCACCATGAACACGCGCATTCTCTCCGGCGTCGCAGGCCTCAGTGTCGCCGCGATCGCGCTCGTCGGCTGCTCCGCCGGCGAGCCCGTGGATCTCGGCGATTCCGGCTCGAGCGACAGCGTTCTCGTCGCGGCAATCGGGGGTGAACCCGACCAGCTCGATCCCCAGCGGACCAGTTCGTACTTCTCGTTCGAAGTGCTGGAGAACGTCTTCGACACCCTTGTCGAACCCGACGAGAACCTTCAGATGCAGCCGGCTCTCGCCGAAAGCTGGGAAGTGAGCGACGACCAGCTCACGTGGACGTTCGATCTCCGCGACGGCGTCACGTTCCACGATGGTTCGCCGTTCACCAGTGAGGATGTCGTCTACTCCTATCGCCGGATCATTGACGAGGAGCTTGCGAACGCGTGGAAGTTCGCCACCGTCACCGACGTCAGCGCGCCGGACGAGGACACTGTCGTGATCACGGTCTCGCAACCGACGCCCAACCTGCTCTCGAACCTCGGTGGATTCAAGGGCATGGCAATCGTCGAGCAGCAGAACGTCGAATCGGGAGACATCACCACAGCCCCCGTCGGAACCGGGCCCTTCTCCGTATCCGACTATGTGTCAGGCGACCACATCAGCCTGACGGCCAACTCGGACTACTGGGGCGGGGCGCCCAAGCTCGGCGGCGTCGAGTACCGCTTCATCTCGGAGCCCGCGACCGCCCTTGCTGCTCTCCGCGCCGGCGACATCGACTGGACCGACGTGGTTCCCCCGCAGCAGGTCGACGCGCTGGCAACGGATAGCGAGGTCACCCTGGGTCTCACTCCCTCCAGCGACTACTGGTATCTGGCGTTGAACGAGGCGCGCTCGCCGTGGAACGATCCGCGCGTGCGTCAAGCAATCGCGTACGCGATCGATCGAGACGCCATTGTGCAGGCGGTCAGCTACGGAACGGCGGCGGTCAACCAGCTCGCGATTCCTGAGCAGAGCTTCTGGTATACCAACTACGACGAGTACTCCACCGACCTCGACGCGGCGCAAGCGCTGCTCGACGAGGCGGGGTTCGAGGGCGGCACCCTCGATATGCTCGCCACCAGCGACTACCCCGAAACGGTCACCGCGGCGCAGATCATCGCTGCGTCGCTGGAGCCGCTCGGGATCACCGTTGAGATCCGTCAACCCGACTTCTCGACGTGGCTCGACGAACAGAACAGCGGCAGCTTCGACATGCTGATGATGGGCTGGCTCGGCAACATCGACCCGGATGACTTCTACTACGCTCAGCACCACACCGACGGTGCCAGCAACGCACAGAAGTACTCCAACCCCACGGTCGACGACCTGCTCGATCGTGCTCGGGTCGAAACCGACCGGGACGCCCGCAAGGACCTGTACGCTCAGGCGGCGCGGATTATCGCCGATGACGCCAGCTACATCTATCTGTACAACCCCTCCGTGATCCAGGTCTGGTCTCTGTCCGTCACCGGATACGAGACACGCGCTGACAGGGCCATCCGGTTCCGGGACACTGCGCTCGCGGGCTGAGTTCCCCGCGCGATCGAACGACCCAGGACGAGAGGAGGCCGAGATGACGAGTGTGCAGCCCCGCCGTGTAACGCGGTTCGTCGCCACGCGCCTCCTCTCGTCCGCGGTCGTCTTGCTGGGCGTTCTGGTGGTTGTCTTCACGCTCGTCCACCTGGTGCCCGGCGACCCGGTGCGTTTGGCACTGGGCACCCGCTACACACCCGAAGCCTACGAAGCTCTGCGAGCGGCATCCGGGCTCGACCGCCCACTGTACGAACAGTTCGGCACCTATCTCCTGAACGCGATTACCGGCAATCTCGGGGTCAGCTTCCGTAACGGCGAACCCGTGACCGCGACGCTGATGTCGCGGCTGCCGGCCACCGTATCCCTCGCGTTGTTCGGCGTTGTTGTCGCGCTCGTGATCGCCGTCCCCGCCGGTATCTGGTCGGCGCTACGGGAAGGGCGGGTCAGCGACATCATCGTTCGCACGTCGAGCCAGTTCGGCGTATCGATCCCAGACTTTTGGCTCGGCATGATCCTCATCTCCGTGTTCTCAGTCACGCTCGGCCTTCTGCCGGCGAGCGGGTACACCCCGCTGACAGAAGACCCGCTGGACTGGCTGCGTCACGTCGCGCTCCCGGGTCTGACGGTCGGCCTGGTTGCCGGTGCCATCATGACCCGCTACATTCGCGCCGCCGTCCTCGAGATCGCATCCTCAGGCTATGTGCGCACTGCGGTGAGCAAGGGGTTGGCTCCGCGAACGATCACGTTCGGACATATCGTCCGCGGAGCCCTGGTTCCCGTGCTCACGATCGCGGGAATTCAACTTGCCACCATCCTCGGTGGGGTCGTCGTCGTGGAGGTTGTCTTCGCGTGGCCGGGTCTTGGCCGCCTCGTCTACGATGCCGTAGCCGCCCGGGATTACCCATTGATCCAGGGCGCCATCCTGTTGATCGCCGTGATGTTCATCCTCGTCAACCTTCTCGTCGACATCCTGTATGCCGTGGTCGACCCCCGGATCCGCGTCTCATGAGTGCTCCTGTCGCCCCCGTCTCGGCTGCATCCGCCCGCCTGTCAGCGTGGCGCCTACTCGCGTCCAACCCGCTTACGGTCATCAGTGCGGTCATTCTCGCGATCGTCGCGATTGTGGCCGTGGCAGGCCCGTGGATCGCGCCGTATGGCATTAACGACATCGACGTTGCCAGCCAGCTGCAGCCGCCGAGCGCAGCCCACTGGTTCGGCACCGACGAACTGGGCCGAGACGTCTTCAGCCGTGTCATCATCGCGACCGGCACCTCTCTGTCCATTGCGGTAGCGGCTGTCGCGTTCGCCGTCGTGGTGGGCGTCCTGGTCGGCGTCACCGGCGGTTACCGCGGCGGATGGGTAGACCTGGTGCTCATGCGGATCGTCGATGTCATGTTCGCGTTTCCGGTCCTCCTTCTCGCGCTGGCGATCGTCGCGATTTTCCAGCCGGGGGTCTTGACCACGACGCTTGCGATCGGCATCGTCTACACGCCGATCTTTGCCCGCGTGGCCCGCGCCAGCACGCTCGCTGTGCGCACCTCGCCCTTCGTTCAGGTATCGCAGACAATGGGCACCCCGGGGCCCGTCATCGTCGCGCGGCATGTGCTGCCCAACATCGCGGGGCCCCTGGTCGTCCAGACATCTCTGTCGTTGGCATTTGCGATTCTGTCAGAGGCAGCGCTGTCGTTCCTCGGCCTCGGGGTGCAGCCACCATCACCGTCCTGGGGTGGGATGCTCTTCACCGCGCAGGGCTTCCTCGGCCAGGCCTGGTGGATGAGCGTCTTCCCGGGAGCCGCCATCTTCATCACGGCACTCGCGTTCAACCTGTTCGGTGACGGGCTTCGCGACGTCCTCGATCCTCGGCAGCGCACGCGGATCGAAGCGAGGAGATCCCGATGAGCGAACCCATTCTGCGTGTGCAGGACCTGCGCGTATCGGTTGGCGCCGCGCCCATCGTACGGGGTGTGAGTTTCGACGTCGCACGTGAGCAGACCGTGGGCATCGTCGGTGAGTCCGGATCAGGAAAGTCGATGACGGTTCTCGCGGCGACGGGTCTGATCGATGTGCCGGGCAGGCGGGTGAGCGGATCGAGCGTGCTTTCCCGGGCGGGGGAGCAAGTGGACCTGGTGACCGCGTCGGCCCGAGATCTGCGTCGGGTGCACGGTGACGCCATCGGGTTCGTCTTCCAAGACCCGTCTAGTTCGCTCAATCCCTATCTCACGATCGGCCATCAGATCACCGAGTCGCTCGAGGCTCACCGCGGCCTGACACGCCGTCGCGCGCGTGCCCGCGCGATCGAGCTCCTCGACGCTGTCGGGCTGCCTCACCCGGAGGAGCGGGTGGATGCCTACGCCCATCAGTTGTCGGGCGGGCAATGTCAGCGCGCCATGATCGCCATCGCGATCGCGTGCGATCCCGCTCTGCTGATCGCCGACGAACCCACCACTGCGTTGGACGTGACGACGCAAGCGCAGATCATCGATCTGGTGAGCGCACTGCAGCAGGAACGGGGAACTGCGGTGGTCTGGATCAGCCACGATCTCGGCGTGATCGGGCAGGTTGCCGACGATGTGATCGTGATGCGTGAGGGGCAAGCGCTCGAACACCGATCGGTGCTCGAGGTGTATGACCGTCCCTCCGATCCGTACACGGTCGAGCTCCTTCGTGCCAGGCCGCGTGTCACCGCGGGGAAGGGACCCGTGCCCGCCCCTGACGCTCCTGCTTTGCTGGAAGTAACGGACCTGGATGTGCGGTTCACCATCCCGACACCGGTCGGCAAACGCGAGATCCACGCGGTGGACGACGTCAGCTTCACTGTGCACCGGGCAACGACACTTGCCCTCGTGGGGGAGTCGGGGTCGGGAAAGTCCACGATCGCGAAGGCCTTGACCGGCTTGGTATCACCGGATGCCGGGTCCGCCACACTCTCGGGACGCGACGTTCTGGCTACTCGGCGGCAGGACCGTCGGCGGATCGCGATGGTGTTCCAGGATCCGTTCGCGTCGCTGGACCCGCGACGATCGGTAGCTGATGCCATCGCGGAGCCGCTCCGCGTGCATCGCTTGGCGGGACGCGGCACGCGCGATCGCGAGCGCCGCGTCTGCGAGTTGTTGGAGCTGGTGGATCTTGACCCGGCGTTCCGCTTCCGCTACCCGCACGAGCTCTCCGGCGGGCAACGCCAGCGGGTATCGATCGCCCGTGCCCTCGCGCTTGAACCCGAGATGATCATTCTCGATGAGGCGACAGCGTCGCTGGATGTGTCGGTGCAGGCGCGTGTCTTGGAGATGCTCCGTGCGCTGCAAAGAGATCTCGGACTGACCTACCTGTTCATCGCCCACGACCTGGCGATTGTTCAGGAGATGAGTCACGACGTTGTCGTGCTGCGCGAGGGCAGGGTCCAGGAGGCGGGTCCCGCGGCATCCCTCTTCGCCGACCCTCGCGAGGAGTACACCCGCGAACTGTTGGCGGCGGTACCACCCGAACGACCGCGCGCCGCCCGCGCCTGATCAGCGCCGTGCCGCGCTATCGGCGCCCTCAGATCTGGTAGTCGGGCATGGTCAGGATGGCGCGGGTGTCCATGCCGTCCTTGCGCTTGCGGGCTTTCGCCGGGATGCCGGTGAGGATGCTGTCGGCCGGCGCGTCCCGCGTGACCACGGCGTTCGCGCCCACGACCGAGCGGTCGCCGATCGTTATCGGGCCGAGGATCTTCGCGCCGGCGCCGACTGCCACCTCGTCGCCGATTGTGGGGTGGCGCTTGCCGCCCTCGCGCTGCCGTCCGCCCAGCGTGACCTGGTGGTAGAGCAGGACGTCATCGCCGATCTCGACAGTTTCGCCGATCACGACGCCCATGCCGTGGTCGATGAAGAAGCGGCGACCGATCCGTGCTCCGGGATGGATCTCGATGCCGGTGAGCCAGCGAGTGAGCTGTGACCCGGCGCGCGCAAGGAAGCGCGCGTTGCGGGTCCATAGCCAGTGGTTGATGCGGTGCGCCCAGATCGCGTGCAGGCCCGAGTAGAGCACCGCGATTTCGAGACCGCTGCGGGCTGCGGGGTCTCGAAGCTTCGCCGCAGCGATGTCCTCGCGGACGCGGCCGACGACGTGGAGCACTCCCACGCTCAGTCCTCGCGCAGGTGCTCGAACAGGGCAGTTGACAGGTAGCGCTCGCCGTTGGAGGGGATGACCACGACGATGTTCTTGCCCGCAGCCTCGGGTCGGGCCGCGACCTGGAGGGCAGCCCACACTGCAGCACCGCTGGAGATGCCCACGAGAATGCCGTCCTTCGTGCCCACGGCGCGGGCGGTGGTGATCGCGTCGTCGAACTCGACGTCGATCACCTCATCGATGACATCCTGATCGAGGATCTCGGGGATGAAGTTCGGGCCGATGCCCTGGATCTTGTGGGGACCGGGGCGCCCCTCGGTCAGCAGCGGGGAATCCTTCGGCTCGACAGCGACGACCTTGACGCCGGGCACGCGCTCCTTGAGGACCTGGCCGACGCCCGTGATCGTGCCACCCGTGCCGATACCGGCAACGAAGTAGTCGACCTTGCCGTCGGTGTCACGCAGGATCTCTTCAGCGGTGGTCTTGCGGTGGATGGCGGGGTTCGCCTCGTTGGCGAACTGCTTGGCCAGAACCGCACCCGGCGTTTCGGCGGCGATCTCCTCGGCCTTCGCGACAGCGCCCTTCATGCCCTGAGCCGGGTCGGTCAGCACGAGTTCGGCGCCGTAACCCTTGAGCAGAAGCTTGCGCTCGGTCGACATCGACGAGGGCATCGCCAGGATGACCTTGTAGCCGCGTGCCGCGCCTACCATGGCCAGCGCGATTCCGGTGTTGCCGCTGGTCGCCTCGACGATCGTGCCGCCCGGGGGGAGCTCGCCCGCGGCTTCGGCGGCATCCACGATCGCAATGCCGAGGCGGTCCTTGACGCTGGATGCGGGGTTGTAGAACTCGAGCTTTGCCAGCACGGTGCCATCGACGCCCTCCGCGACGCGGTTCAGGCGGACGAGCGGGGTGTTTCCGAACGCACTGGTGATGTCGTTGTGGATGCCGGTCATTTCGGGGCCTTTCGGGCGACGTGGGTGACGACCATTCAGCTTAGGCGAGCCTCACCGGCAGGGGCCCGATTGTGACGAAGAACGTCCCGGGGTCCTAGGCTTGGGGCGCTCATGCCTGCCCAGAATCTTTCCGATGACATGCGTCCCCGCGAGATCGCCGTGTCTGTCGCGGACGCCACCGATACGCTCACTGCTGCCGGAATCGCGGATGCCCGCGTTGATGCCGAGCTTCTGCTGGCACACGTGATGGATGTGGGCCGCGGTGAGCTGCAGGCAGCTGCCCTTCGCGGCGACACCCTGGACGAGGCATCCGACGCGCACTTCCGAGACCTTGTGGCACGCCGTGCGAGTCGGGAGCCGCTGCAACACATCACCGGCACCGCGCCGTTTCGCCACCTCGAGCTGCGGGTAGGGCCAGGGGTGTTCGTACCGCGGCCCGAGACCGAGACGCTCGTGCAGATCGCGCTGGATGCGCTGCTCGCGGCAGCGTCACCGTCACCGATCGCCGTCGACCTCGGCACCGGCTCGGGGGCCATAGCCCTCGCGCTTGCGACGGAGGCTCCGCACTCCCGAGTCTTCGCCGCCGAGAACGCCGTCGATGCCTTCGTCTGGGCCAAGGAGAACTTCGCCGACGTCGGTGCCGAGAACGCCACCCTCGCCTTCATCGATCTCGCGCGCGCCTTTCCCGACCTCGACGGGATGGCGTCAGTGGTCGTGAGTAACCCGCCGTACGTGCCGGATGCCGCGGTGCCCCGCGATCCCGAAGTGCGGTGGTTCGATCCGCCGACCGCCCTCTATGGGGGACCAGATGGCTTGGGCATCGTCCGGCAGGTCAGTGCGACGGCGCTTCGCCTTGCTCACCCGGGCGGAATCGTCGCGATCGAGCACGGCGAGAGCCAGGGCGCTGAGATCCGCGAGCTGCTGAGCGCCGACGGCTGGCGCGCGCCCGCCACCCACATGGATCTCACGCGCCGCGACCGAGTCACCACCGCGCTGCATCCGTAACCGCCCGCGCTTCCCGCCGCGCCCCGCGCTTCCCGCCGCGCCCCGCGCTTCCCCAGCGTCCGCGCTTCCCGGAATCGCCCGCCGCTTCCGTAGACTGAGCAAGCCATGTCCGACATCTTCGACTGCCGCGACGACGCCCAGCTCTTGCCCGGCATGAGACAGGCGCGCCAAGCGATCGGCAGGGGCGCCCTCGTCGTCATCCCCACCGACACCGTCTACGGCGTGGCCGCCGACGCCTTCAATGCTGCCGCTGTGCAGCGGCTGCTGGACGCCAAGGGCCGCACCCGAGAATCGCCACCGCCCGTGCTCGTTGCGGGAACCGCCATGGTGCGCGCACTCGTTGCCGACCTGCCAGAGCCGGTGGAGCGACTCATCGAGAAGTTCTGGCCGGGAGGGCTCACGATCGTGCTGCCCGCTCAGCCTTCGTTGACCTGGGACCTGGGGGAGACCCGCGGCACCGTTGCGGTTCGGATGCCCGATCACCGCATCGCTCTCGAACTCATCGAAGAGACCGGTCCGCTCGCGGTCTCCAGTGCGAATCTGACCGGCGAGGCCGCTGCCGTCGACGTGCTGAGCGCACACCAGATGCTCGGTGACCGGATCGACGTCTACCTGGATTCGGGCCCCGTCGCCACGGGAGTCCCTTCGACGATCCTCGACGCCACGGGACTGGCGCGACGCGAGCCGGGAACCGCGCGAATCCTTCGGATCGGCGCCGTGAGCGCCGATGAGATCCGCGAGGTGATCGGCGATCTGCTCGAGGACCCCGCCGCACCGGTCGAGACGGATGCCGACGACGCCGGATCCGCGTGAAGCAATACCTGTTCGTCGTTATCCTGACCGCGACCATCACCCTCGTGTTGGCGTGGGCGGTGTGGCAGTTGAGCATGCGCTACAAGCTCTATCCCGGCATCCGGGAGCGCGATGTGCACAAGACGCCGACGCCGCGGCTCGGTGGCGTCGCCATGTACATCGGCATCGTCGCCGCGTTTCTGGCCTCGTCACAGCATCCGTTCTTCTCGATCTTCTGGGCAGACCCCGCTGCGGTGTGGGCGATCCTCGGCGCAACGACGCTCATCGTCCTCGTCGGTGTCGCCGATGACATCTGGGACCTCGACTGGATGATCAAACTCGGCGCGCAGTTCGCGGCGGCGGGAATCATCGCCTGGTTCGGCAAGCTGCAGATCCTCTCGCTCCCGATCGGCGGGCTGACTGTCGGCTCGAGCTGGATGAGCTTCGTGCTCACGGTCCTGTCGATCGTGATCGTGATGAACGCCGTCAACTTCATCGACGGGCTCGACGGGCTCGTCGCCGGTGTCGCCCTCATCGCCAACGGGGTCTTCTTCGCGTACTCGTACCTGCTCGTCCGAGACGCCGGCGCGACCACCTACTTCAACCTCGCATCCTTCATCGCCGCAGCGCTCATCGGGGCCTGTATCGGGTTCCTTCCGCTGAACTGGACGCCCGCGAAGCTCTTCATGGGAGACAGCGGAGCCCTGATGCTGGGCCTGCTGATGGCAGTGTCGGCCATCGCGATCACCGGTCAGATCACCCCGTCACAGCTCGATCCCGACAACTTCGGAAGGTCGCAGCTGCTCGGCGCGTTCATCCCGATCCTGCTGCCGATCACGATCGTGCTGCTGCCGCTGCTGGATTTCGGTCTTGCGATCATCCGTCGTGTCGGCGCCGGGAAGTCGCCGTTCTCGCCCGACCGTAAGCACCTGCACCACCGGATGCTCGACATGGGCCACAGCGACCGTACGGCAGTGCTCATCTTCTATGCCTGGACGGCGATCATTGGCCTTGCGATGCTGCTGATGTACATCGGAACCGCATCCGACTGGCCGGGGGAGTACCTCCTCGGCGTCGGGTTCGGAGTCGTCGGCGCTATCGCCTGCCTCGTTGTCACCCTCATGCCCCCGGGGCGCCGCCCCGCACCCGTCACCACCGCCCAGGAGGCCTCGTGAGCACCGTGTCAAGCACCCCGATCCTGCGTACGACGGTGATCTGGTCGGCGATCGTGACCGGCGTGCTCGCCGTGGTCGGTGCCCTCGTCGGCTACCTCGCCGCCGGCGAGTCCGGGCTCTGGAGCGCGCTGCTCGGCGTGCTGCTGGCAGCGGTGTTCCTCGGGATCACGAGTGTCAGCATCCTGATCGCCAACCGGTGGTTCGGAACCGACCTGTACGTTCCGATCTTCTTCGGCATCGTGCTCGGTGGCTGGCTGCTGAAATTCATCGTGTTCCTGGTCGTGCTGTTCGTGGTGCGCGACCAGCCGTGGGTGAACTCGCTCGTGTTCTTCCTTGCCATCGTCGCGGGGATCCTCGCTTCGCTCGCCGTGGACGTCATCGTGCTCACTCGGATGCGGTTGCCGTACGCAAGTGACACGAAACTGCCGACCGCCGACCCGGAGGACACCTCCGGAAGGGAGTGACGCGGCGCCGGGAGCCCTTCGGGTTTGCTAATGTTGTGTTGCGCCCGCCCGTTCGCCTGACGAGCGCTGCCGGGACCGCTAACTCATCGCCCATCGTCGCAACGGCTTATCCCCGGTGCCCCGAAGCTGGAGCCAGCGCTGTTTACTCAAGCTGCGAGCCTTATCGTGTCCACTGCCGAAGATGGCGGGGGTTTCCACGGACCGTCTGTCGATGAGTTCTTCCCGGAGCCGATCTTCCAGCTCTTCGGGATCGAGGCTCTCTCGATCACGCGCATCAACCTCATCCAGTTCTTCGCGACGATCGTCATCGTCCTCATCTTCTGGCTCGGCACCCGTCGGATGCGGGTAGTCCCCGGGCGCTTCCAGAGCCTGGTCGAGATGGGCCTGGACTTCGTGCGCGTCAACATCGCCGAAGATCTCCTGGGCAAGAAGGACGGCCAGCGGTTCCTGCCGATCCTCACGACGATGTTCTTCATGATCCTGTTCATGAACATCACGGGAATCATCCCGTTCATGAACATCGCCGGCACCAGCGTCATCGCCGTGCCCTTGGTGCTCGCGATCATCAGCTACGTGACGTTCATCTACGCCGGTATCCGCAAGAGCCCGAAGAACTTCTTCAAGAACTCGCTGTTCCCCTCGGGTGTTCCGTGGCCGATCTACATCATCGTCACCCCGATCGAGCTGATTTCAACCTTCATCATCCGTCCGGTGACGCTGACTCTCCGTCTGCTTATGAACATGATGGTCGGTCACCTCCTGCTCATCCTCTTCTTCGCGGCTACCCAGTTCTTCCTCTTTGACCTCGGTGGCTGGTGGTCGGCTCTGGCAGCCGGCAGCCTCGCCTTCGGGTTCGTCTTCACTCTGTTCGAAATCCTGGTGGCCGTCCTCCAGGCCTATGTCTTCGCCCTCCTCACCGCGGTCTACATCCAGCTCGCGGTGGCGGAAGAGCACTAAGCGGGTCGGCCCGAAGCCGCCCTCAACCGAAAGGAAAAATCCGTGGACGCAACTACGGTTCTCGCCCAGGTCACCGGCAACGTCGCGACGATGGGCTACGGCCTCGCCGCCATCGGCCCGGCCATCGGCGTGGGCATCGTCGTCGGCAAGACGATCGAGGGCGTCGCTCGTCAGCCCGAGCTCGCCGGTCGCCTCCAGGTGCTGATGTGGATCGGTATCGCCTTCACCGAGGCGCTGGCGTTCATCGGTATCGCCACCTACTTCATCTTCGTCTGATCCGACTCACCCAGCCTTAAGGAGACAGGATGCTCACGGCTCTTGTCACGTACGCCGCCGAAGAGGGGGCTGCGCACAACCCGCTCATCCCGGCGTGGTACGACATCATCTGGTCGTCGGTGTGCTTCATCGTCATCCTCGTGCTGTTCTGGCTGTACGCTCTGCCGCGGATGAAAAAGCTGCTCGACGAGCGTTCTGCGGCGATCGAAGGCAACATCGCCAAGGCCGACGAGGCCCAGCGCAAGGCTGAGGCCGCCCTCGAGGAGTACACCGCGCAGCTGGCTGATGCCCGCCGCGAGGCTGGTGAAATCCGCGACGCCGCCCGCGAGGACGGCAAGAAGATCGTCGCCGAGGCCAAGGAGAGCGCGTCTGCCGAGGCCGCGCGCCTGACGGCTGCCGCGCACGCTCAGATCGACGCCGAGCGCCAGACCGCGTTCGTGTCGCTGCGCGGCGAAGTTGGCACCCTGGCCCTCGACCTCGCCGGCGGTGTGATCGGTGAGACCCTGTCGGACGACGCTAAGGCCAAGGCCGTCGTCGACCGCTTCCTCGCCGATCTCGAGGCATCCGAGACGGCGGCGAAGTAATGGGTAGCGCGACGAATCAGGCGCTCGCGGAAACGACCGCGGCGCTGGCTGCGGCTCGTGGCGTCGACCTGACCGTCGCCCGCGAGCTCTTCGTCGCCGCGCGTGAGCTCGGCCAGACCTCGCAGCTCAGCGGCGCGCTGGCCGATTCAGCGGCGGCGCCCGCCGCCCGCGCGAAGGTGATCACCGATGTCTTCGGGCCGTCGATGGCTCCGGCGACAGTCGGTCTGCTCACCAACGCCGTCCAGCAGCGGTGGTCATCGGCATCCGATCTCATCGACGGGATCGAGGAGCTCGCTGTGCGCGCCGCCACGATCGCGTCCGATGCAGACGTCGAGTCCGAGCTGTTCGAGTTCTCCCGCACGGTCGCGGCGAACCCGGAGCTCGAACTCGCACTGGGGAGTCGCCTCGGTGATGCCTCGGCAAAGGGCGACCTCGTAGCAAAGCTGCTGACCGGACGCGCGAGCGAGGCGACGGTCCTCGTCGCGTCTTCGCTTGTGCAGCAGCCGCGCGAGCGCCGTGTGCGCCAGCTGTTGTCGCGCGCGATCCGCATCGTCGCCGACGAACGCGGCCGCGCTGTCGCCACGGTCACCGCAGCGGCTGCGCTGAGCGCGGAACAGGCGAGCCGCCTGACCGAGCTGCTCAGCCGTCGCTACGGCACCAAGATCTCCCTGAACACCGTGATCGACCCGACAGTGGTCGGCGGCCTGCGCGTGCAGATCGCCGATGACGTCATCGACATGAGTGTTTCCTCCCGGCTCGCCGACCTCCGTCAGCGACTGGCCGGCTAACGACACCGCCGACAGGCGCAGACTTCGGGTCCGACGCACGGAACCCGAGAAGGACCTTAACGAAGGAAGACCATGGCAGAACTCTCCATCAGCCCCGACGTCATCCGTGACGCGCTGAAAGACTTCGTCGCGGCCTACGAGCCCTCCGGGGCAGCGGCCAACGAGGTCGGCACCGTCATCGACGCCGCCGACGGCATCGCCCATGTCGAGGGTCTCCCCGGCGTCATGGCCAACGAGCTGGTGACCTTCGCCGACGGCACGCAGGGCCTCGCCCTGAACCTCGACGAGCACGAGATCGGTGTCGTCGTCCTCGGCGACTTCGCCGGCATCGAGGCGGGTCAGCAGGTCACGCGTACCGGCGAGGTGCTCTCGGTTCCCGTCGGCGACGGCTACCTCGGCCGCGTCGTCGACCCGCTCGGCAACCCGATCGACGGTCTCGGCGAGGTGGCCACGGAAGGCCGCCGCGCCCTCGAGCTGCAGGCGCCGGGCGTCATGCAGCGCAAGAGC
>NZ_DBHD01000030.1:0-4042 GCF_002296025.1 Microbacterium sp. UBA837 | reverse complement strand
CCCAAGCTCATCGGTGGATCGAGGGTAAGTCGTTCGCGGTCCGCCTCCGCTGCGGGGGCCGCGAACGGAGCGTTCGTTGCGGTCACGTCCACCACGCTCGGGTCGGTCCTGCGAATCGCGCGCAAAGCGGGGCTCGGGTTCAGTGTCCGGGTCGAGCAGCAGGGGAGTGTCGCCCTGCGCCACGACGGCAAGGGCCGCAGCGACATCCGCCTCGGGCACGTCGTGGTGCTCGACGTAGTGAGCGATGATGTCGCGGAAGGTGCCGATCTGCGCCGGATCGGCCAACGCCGCCGTGATCGCGTCGTCGAAGCGTGTGAGCCGGGTCGCGTTGACGTCCTCGACGCTCGGCAGCTTCATTTCGGTCAAGGGCTGGCGCGTGGCCCTCTCGATCGAGGTCAGCATGCGCCGCTCGCGCGGGGTGACGAAGCTGATCGCCGCTCCCGCGCGTCCGGCTCGTCCCGTGCGGCCCACGCGGTGGACGTAGGACTCGGTGTCGATCGGTAGGTCGTAATTGACGACGTGGCTGATGCGGTCAACGTCGAGGCCGCGGGCTGCGACATCCGTGGCGACCAGGATGTCGAGCTTGCCGCTCTTGAGCTGGTTGACCGTCCTCTCGCGCTGCGCCTGCGCGACGTCACCGCTGATCGCTGCAGCCGTGTATCCGCGGGCGCGCAGCTTTTCGGCGAGGGTCTCGGTCTCGTTCTTCGTGCGCGTGAAGACGATCATGCCCTCGAAGTTCTCGACCTCGAGTATGCGGGTGAGCGCATCGACCTTCTGCGGGTACGACACCAGCAGGTACCGCTGCGTGATGTTGGCCGACGTGGTGGTCTTGGTCTTGACCGTGATCTCTTCGGGGTCGCTCAGGTACTGCGCCGAGATGCGGCGGATCTGCGCCGGCATCGTCGCCGAGAACAGGGCGACCTGCTTGGTCGGGGGGGTGTCGGCGAGAATCGTCTCGACATCCTCGGCGAAGCCCATCTTGAGCATTTCGTCGGCCTCGTCGAGCACGAGGTACTTCAGCTCCGATAGGTCGAGCGTGCCCTTATCGAGGTGGTCCATGATGCGGCCCGGCGTTCCCACGACGATGTGTACGCCTCGGCGCAGCGCCGAGAGCTGCTGACCGTAGCCCTGGCCGCCGTAGACAGGAAGGACGTGCACGCCGCGCAGATGCGAGGCATACTTCTCGAACGCCTCGCACACCTGCAGGGCCAGCTCGCGGGTGGGAGCGAGCACGAGTGCCTGCGGGGTCTTCTGCGACAGGTCGAGCCGGGAGAGGATCGGCAGCGCGAATGCTGCCGTCTTTCCGGTGCCAGTCTGTGCGAGACCGACGACGTCGCGTCCCGCCAGTAGGGGAGGGATCGTCGCGGCTTGAATGGCGGACGGTGTCTCGTACCCGACATCCTTCAACGCCTTCATGACGGCGTCGCCGAGTCCGAGGTCGGCGAAGGCGGGCTCGGGTCGGGAAGGCGCTGCCCCGTCGGTCACGTTTTCGAGGGAAGAGGCCATAGGTGTGACGCTAGTCGCTCCGCGGGTCTGTCGCGATTCGGTTGAACCAGACGCCGGGGCGAGGATGTGAGGCCGCAGCGGACCACCGCGAGCATCGACCGGTTTCGTCTCTGCGGCGGTGCTCCTTCCGCGCCGTTGATCCGCCCGCGCCGTCAGGCATCCGTGCCCCCGACGCCGTCGTTGTGGTGCCACCGGACCAGCCCTTGCTGGTTGGCAAGGGCCACCGCCTCCAGACGGTTGTGTACGCCGAGCTGATGAGCTGTCGCGGTCGAGCCCAGACGCGGTGCGCCGTCGATGAGCCAACCGATCGCGGCTCCTAGATCGTACTCGGCGGCGAACTGCTCCCATGAGGGCAGCAGACTCTGCACGACGGGCATGTCGTCGAGATCTGCAGCACCCATCCGCTTGTGCCACGGTGTGTCCCACGCGAGTGAGTATCCAGACGGCACCGCGCGGCGGCTGAGCAGTTCTTACTCATTGCGGGTGAGGGGACGCCGCTGGATGCTGATCGGGCACCCGCCCCTGATCGAGGAGAGTCCGATGCCCCTGCTCCGCAGCGTCCCCGCCGCCCACGGATGTCGTGCCGATTCCTCGATCGAGGCTCGCGACAAGGCCCCTGCGCGCACCGCCCGAGCTCTGCTCCTCGCGCCTTTCCTCATCGCCGTGCTCGCCGGGTGTGCGGTCTCCCAGCCGCCATCCGACGTCAGCAGCTCGGTCGCCGAGACGCTTGCTGACGCGGGATCCGACGTCGACACAGAAGCTGCGCCAGACGTCGTGGCACAGGTCAACGCCGCCGATCTGCCCGACTGGTTCCCGGCCGACTTGCCCATGCCGGCCGGCGAATACCGCTGGACGACTGTCGACGACGCCGGTGCGTTCCTGCAGTTCACGATCAGCGGGGAGTCGGTGATCGAGGACCTTGTGACGGAACTCGAGGCCGCCGGGTACGCGGTGACCGCCGTCGACGATCATGGCGAGGGGTGGAAGACCTGGTTCACTGAGAGCGAGACCTACCGGGTCAACATCGCCGCTCGTGACCTGGGTACCGACGCCGCCTACATCGACTATCGCGTCGAACCCAAGTGAGGCCCGGCCGCGGGTGATTCTCGGGCCAGCTGAGGGTCGGCTCCGTGGTGCGCGGAGGCGGTGACAGCGCCGATGAGGCAGCGCTCTGACGAGCACTACAGTGGGTCGAGATGGCCGAGTTCCTGTCCTCCCGTGGCGGATGGACCGTGATGGTTCGCCCGGAGCTTCGGGACCCGCTCGTCGCCGCGCTCGCCACGCGCCCTGCCCGCTCGCAGATGCTCCGCGGCGCGAGCGGAATCGGCAAGACGACGCTTGCCGCTCAGGTCGGTGAAGAGCTCACACGCCTGGACATGACAGTGGTCCCGGTGGTGGCCCTCGAGGAGCTCTCCGAGGTGCCGCTGGCGGCATTGGCACCGCTTCTGAACGCGTCAGCGGTGGCGGATGCATCGGACGACGTCGCCGGTCGGGTCCAGCGTCTGATCGGACTGATCGGAGGAGCGCCGGACCGTTACGTGCTGATCGTCGACGACGCCCCTTTACTCGACGCGCTGTCGGCATCCGTGGTGTATCAGCTCGTCCGCGTATACGGAGTTCCGACACTGCTGACCGCGCGTGACGAGCATCGCCTTGTGGGCCCGATTGCGCGGATGCTGCACGAAGATCTCGTCACGGTCACCGACCTCGAGCCGCTGGATGCCGCGCAACTGGAGGAGCTCGTCGAACACCATCTCGCCGGGTCCGTCCGCCCCGAGTCGGTGGTGGGGCTGCTGCGTGCGACAGCGGGGAACCCGTTGCTTCTGCGCGAGCTGGTGCTTACCGCCCAACGCGCCGGACGCGTCCACGAGGGGCCGTTCGGTGTCGAGGTCGAGGCGGCGGCACTGCCCGTGCATCTGGTCGATTCGGTGCGGCATCGCGTGACCGAGCTGGATGCCGAAGAGCTCGGCTTCGTGCGGCTGCTGGCACTTGCCCAACCCTGGCCCGCCGATCTGGTGGCCATGGAAGATGCCGAGGTGCTGTCGTCTCTTCGCAGCCGCGGACTTGTCGATGATGGTGCAGGTGTGGGCATCCGTCTCACCCACCCGCTCCTGACCGAGGCGGTGATCGCGCTCATGTCGAGCAGCGAGCGTGCTGAGCGTGCTGCGACGGCGGCGGCGGCGTTGCGGACGACGGGTAGAGACACTGACCGGTTCGCTGCCGTACGGCTGGCGAGGGTTCATTCGAGCGTCGAACGCGAGGGCTCGGAGCGCGGGCCCGACGCCGGGCAGGTTGAGGTCGACTGCGGCTCGACGCTGTCTGCCGCAGATCTCGAGTGGGCGGCGGGGTACGCGGCATCGGTGGGGGACGCGGCGACATCGCTGAGCTTCTCCCATGCCGCGGCAGAGGCGGGTGGAGGGTTTCGAGCCCACGTCTTGGCTGCGGCGGCGCACTCCGTGCTCGGCGAAACCGACTCCGCCGACGAACAGTTCGATCGCGCCGCGCGCACAGCGCAGACGGATGCCGAACGCGCGCT